>JAEVZM010000247.1 GCA_023392225.1 Pseudomonadota bacterium | reverse complement strand
CGCGCCGCACCACGGCCACCTCCACCACCCCCTCCCCCCCCGGCGCGCCGGAGCCGACGATGGTGGCGACGAAGCGCATCAGCCGGGGCGTCTCCGCGGCGACGATCTCAGCGAAGGCCGCGTGGTCGCCATCCGCCACCCGGGCCAGGCGCGCGCGGTCGCGAGCGATGCCGTCACCGTCGCGCGGACCCTTCGAGTGCACCAAGCTGTAGCTCCAGCGACGTGGCGGCGGCCGAACCGGACACGGCAAACCTGTCCGCGGCATGGCAAGGCGCGCACGATAGCCGATGTAGCGCACGCTGTAGCGCTCTCGCGCGCGCGCCGGCGTCATCCGGCGAAGCCGCGCCGCCGGGGCAGCGGGCGGTGCCGATCGCAGCGCACAGGCGGTCCGAAGCGTCATCGCCATCACTCCGCCGGCACGCCATGTGCGTCCGGCTCACCGAGCTCCTCGGAGGTCGGACGGAGGCCGCGCGGTGCGCCAGCCTCGCGCAGCTCGCGCTCGAGCCGCTGCTCCTCGGCCGCACGCGGCCGCGAGAAGCGGGCCAGCAGGTCGAAGACCACCGGGGTCACGAACAGCGTCGCGAACGTTGCGATGCCGAGGCCGCCGACCACCACCCAGCCGAGCGCCTGTCGCGCCTCCGACCCGGCGCCGCCGGTGAGGATCAGCGGCAGGCCGCCAAGGATGGTCGCGATCATGGTCATCACCACGGGCCTGAGCCGGATGATGCTGGCATTGCGGATCGCCTCCCGCACCGACTGGCCGGAATCGCGGAGCTGGTTGGCGAACTCGACGATCAGGATGCCGTTCTTGGCCATCAGGCCGACCAGGAGGATCAGGCCGATCTGACTGTAGATGTTGAGCGAGCCGCCGGTGAGCAGCATCGCGAACACCGCCGCGGCGAGGCCGAACGGCACCGTCGCGACCAGGATCACCGCGCTGACGAAGCTCTCGAACTGGGCCGCGAGCACCAGGAGCACGACCAGCAGCGCGAACGCGAAGGTCTGCGCGACACCGCTCGAGGCGGCGTTCAGCTCCTTCGCCTCGCCGGTGTAGATGATGCCCATCCCGGCCGGCAGTACCGAGTCGGCGATCGTCTCGAGCCGCTCCATGCCCTGGCGGAAGTCGACGCCCTCCGACAGCGTCGCCGACATCGGCACGGCGCGCCGCTGGTCCTGCCGCTGGAGGTTGGGCGCGACGGCCACCTCCTCGAAGTCGACCAGCGCGGACAGGGGCACCATGCCGCCGCTCTCGGTGCGGAGCTGGATGCGGTCGAGGCCGGCGGGGTCCTGGATCATGCCCTCGGGCGCCATGGCCCGGATCTCGATCCGCTCGTCGCCCTGGTTGAAGTGGCCGATCTCCTTGCCCTCGAGGAGGGTCTGGATCACCGCCGAGATGTTCTGGATCGGCACGCCGACATCGGCCGCCCGCTCGCGGTCGATGCGGACCGAGAGCTGCGGCTGGGTGGTGTCGTAGTTGAGCCGAACCGTGTTGAAAGTGGAATCGTCCTGAAGGGCCGTGAGCAGCTCGCCGGCGGCGACGGCGATCTGGTCGTAGTCCGGGCCGGTAATGGCGAACTGGAGCCCCTGCCCGCCGCCCCGGATACCGAGGCTGTTGGCGGTATAGGCGGTGATCTGGATCCCCGGGATCTCCTGCAGCTGGCGGCTGAGATCCGCCGTGATCTCCTGCTGCGAGCGGACCCGCTGGTCCCATGGTGCGAGCGTGACGAACATGAAGCCGCCGCCGCCGAAGCCCTGCGCCGTGGCGAACACGTTGGTGATCTCGCCGCGGTCGCGGAAGGCCTGGACGATCGCCTCGGCGCGCCCGACCTGCTCGGCGGTGTAGTCGACGGTGGCCCCCTGCGGCGCCCGGATCGAGATCGGGATGAAGCCGCGGTCCTCGGAGGGCGTCAGCTCGCTCGGGAGCAGCGGAAAGACGACGGCAGCCGCGCCGGCGAACAGCAGCGCCGCGGTGATCACCACCATCGGCGCCCTGAGGCAGGCATCGAGCAGCCGCGCATAGAGCCGCTCAAGCGCCGAGCCAAAATGCGCGACCGAGCGGCCGATCGCGGTCGAGGCCTCGTGGTGGCCGCTGCCGATCCAGCGCGAGGCGAGCATCGGCACCAGCGTCAGCGCGACCACGCCGGACAGCGTCACCGCGAAGGCGAGCACGAAGCCGAACTCGGAGAACAGGCGGCCGGCGGTGCCGGGGAAGAACGAGATCGGGATGAACACGGCGGCGAGCGTCGCCGTGGTCGACAGCACGGCGAAGAACACCTGCCGCGTGCCGAGCACCGCGGCGGCGCGCGGCCCGAGGCCGAGGGCGCGCTGGCGCGAGATGTTCTCGATGACCACGATCGCGTCATCGACGACGAGGCCGGTGGCGAGGACCAGCGCGAGCAGCGTCAGGATGTTGATCGAGAAGCCGGCGAGATAGATAGCGCCGACGGTGCCGAACAGAGCGATCGGGACCGTCACCGCCGGGATGAAGGTGAGCCGCAGCGAGCGCAGGAACAGGTAGATGATGGCGACCACGATCAGCGTCGCGATCATCAGGTCGACGACCACCGCCTCGATCGAGGTCTCGATGAACACCGCATCGTCGGAGGTGATGGTGACGGTCACGTCGTCGGGCAGCGCGGCATTGAGCTCGTCCACCGCGGCATGAACACCGGACGATATCTCGAGCACGTTCGACTTGGCCTGGCGGATGATGGCGAGACCGACGCCGGTCTGCCCGTTCATGCGCAGCGACGTGCTGCGCTCGGCCGGCCCGAACACCACGTCGGCGATGTCGCCGACCCGGGTGCCGGGCGCGATCTCGATGGCGGCGATCTCCTCGGGCGACTTGGCGCTGGCGTCGGCCCGCACCAGCAGCGTCTGGGTCTGGTCCGAGACCTGGCCGGCCGGCGCGTCGAGCGTCACCGAGGCGAGGCCGGCGGTGAGGTCGTTGACCGCGAGCCCGCGCGCCGAGAGGGCATCGGGGTCGATGATGATGCGGACCAGCGGCTCGCGATCGCCGCGCACCTCGACGTCGGCAACGCCTTCCACCGCCGACAGGCGGTCGATGATCTGGTCGTTGACCAGTGCGGTCAGCCGCTCGATCGGCATCGTCGCCGAGGTCACCGAGAGGCGCATGATCGCGTCGGAGTTGGTGTCGGCCTTGACGATCACCGGCGCGTCCGCGTCGTCCGGCAGGGTCCTGAGCGAGCCGATCGCGTCGCGTAGGTCGTTGGCCGCGGCATTGAGGTCGCTGGAGGGATCGAACTCGATCGTCACCCGGCTCTGCCCGGCACTGCTCTGCGAGCTGATCGACACCACGCCCGGGGTCCGCGCCACCGCGCCTTCGATGACCGCGGTGATCTCCTTGTCGACGGTGTCTGGCGTCGCCCCGTCATAGCTGGTGCGGATGGTGATCACCGGCCGGTCGATATTGGGGAGCTCGCGGATCTCGACGCCGCCGAGCGCGGCCACGCCGGCCACGACGATCAGGAGGTTGAGCACGATCGCCAGCACCGGGCGGCTGACGAACAGCGCCGCGAAGCCCGCGCTCCGGGTGTGGGAGGTGTCGTCGTGTGTCGCCTCGGACATCGCTGCCACCCTC
>JAEVZM010000184.1 GCA_023392225.1 Pseudomonadota bacterium | reverse complement strand
ATCGGCTGGATGTAGATGCCATGCTCCTCGAGCAGCATCTGGCTCGCCTGCTTGCAGAGGTCGGGATTGCCGACCAGCACCGGGATGATGTGCGTCTCGGACGGCATCACCGGGAGTCGCGCAGCGGCAAGCGCGGCCTTGGCCGCGGCGACGGCGCGCTGCTGGCCGGCGCGCTCGGCGCTCGACTGCTTGAGGTGGCGGATCGAGGTGGTGGCGGCCGCGGCGATCGCCGGCGGCAGCGCCGTGGTGAAGATGAAGCCCGGGGCGTAGGAGCGGATCGTGTCGACGATCACCTTGCTCGCCGTGACATAGCCGCCGAGCGCGCCGAAGGCCTTGGCGAGCGTGCCCTCGATCACGTCGATCCGGGCCATCTCGCCGTCGCGCTCGGCGATGCCGCCGCCCCGCGGGCCGTACATGCCGACCGCATGGACCTCGTCGAGATAGGTCATCGCGCCGTACTTCTCGGCGAGGTCGGCGATCCTGCCGATCGGGGCGATGTCGCCATCCATCGAATAGACCGACTCGAAGGCGATCAGCTTCGGCCGGACCCGGCTCTGCTGCTTGAGCAGCTCCTCCAGGTGGTCGAGATCGTTGTGCCGGAAGATCAGCTTCTGCGCCCCGGAGCGCCGCACGCCCTCGATCATCGAGGCGTGGTTCAGCTCGTCGGAGAGGATGACGCAGTCGGGCAGCATCTTGGCGATGGTCGAGATCGCCGCCTCGTTGGAGACGAAGCCCGAGGTGAAGACCAGCGCCGCTTCCTTGCCGTGCAGGTCGGCGAGCTCGGCCTCGAGCTCGACCAGCGGGTGGTTGGTGCCCGAGATGTTGCGGGTGCCGCCGGCGCCGACGCCCATGCGCCGCGCCGCATCGGTCATTGCCCCCAGCACCTCTTCGTGCTGGCCCATGCCGAGATAGTCGTTGGAGCACCAGACCACGATCTCGCGGGTCTCGTCCTCGGTCCGCCACAGCGCATAGGGATATCGGCCGGCAATGCGCTCGAGGTCGGCGAAGACGCGATAACGCCGCTCCGCGTGGAGGGCGGCAATCGCCTCCGCAAAGATCGCCTGATAGTCCATGGGGGAACCCTGCATCTTAGAACCCTGCGAAATTAGGCCGCCGGCGGCGCCAAGTCCACTGGCACTTTGCCGCGCCGCCCTTCACAGGGGCTTGATCTTGATCAAGCTCCGGCACGGAACGGCGCCGTCAGCCGGTGTAGGAGACCCCCCGGTAGCGCATGCCGACCTGGACCGCGCTGACGATGATCCGCGACAGGATCTCCATATCCACCGGCATGTTCGGCCGCCATACGTCGAGCAGCAGCGCGATCCGCGGCTCGTCGGCATTGTTGATCACCTCATGCGGGAAGGTATCGTCCCACAGGAGGCACTCGCCGTCGGAGATGCGATATTCGCGGTCGTCGATCATCATGATCGTTGCCGGCCGGCCGCTCTCCTCGCGCGGGATGCGGAGGCCGAGATGGAAGCGCATGACGCCGCGGAACGGCCCGCGATGGCGGGGAATGTGCTTGCGCGGCGCCAGGAACGAGACGATCGCCGACTTCACCTCGGGGCACTCGTCAAGCAGCCGCTTGAGGGTCGGCATCCGCGCCGCGTTGTCGGCCACCTCGACGCCGTAGGCCTTGAGGATCAGCATGCGCCAGTCCTTGCCGTCATTGGCCGAGATCTCTGCCTGCTCCGGCATGATGTCATGGAAGCGCGGCATCGATTCGAGCCTGGCGGCGACCGCTTCGTCGCGGATCGCCTCCCATTGCGCCGCGAACTTTCTCGAATTGGGGAAGTCGACCGGAGCTTGCAGGACGGCCGGCGCATCGATCCGCTTCTCGTAGATTCGCCGGACCACGTCCGAGGCGCGATCATAGAACTTGGTCATGACGTCTCGTCTCCCCCGTCCGCCGGCGACATGCGACTCACCGGGCCGGAATGGCGCGATATTAGCCAATCGATCGTGGCCTGCCGATGGCCAAGGTGACGCAACTACGGCTGGAATCCTTCCAAAGTCAAAGAGTTGCGGTCGCGCCGATTGCGGTTGCCTCGGCGCCCCGGTCTGCGGCACCATCCGCCCGAGGCGGTGCGACAGGAGGCAGTGATGATCCGACCGATGGGCCTGGTCATGGCGATGGCGTGCCTGCTCGCGTTGGCGGGCCAGGAGGCGATGGCGGCCAAGTGCGGCAACACCGCCGCGGGATTCTCCAACTGGCTCGGCCAGTTCAAGAAGGAGGCGACGGCGGCGGGGATTTCTTCGAAGGTCGTCACCTCCGCGCTCAACGGCGTCACCTACGACACCCGGGTCATCAAGCTCGACCGCAACCAGAAGCACTTCAAGCTCAGCTTCGAGAAGTTCTATGCGACCCGCGCCCGGCCGCTCGAGAGCCTCGCCCGCAGCAAGTACAAGTCGAATGCGGCGCTCCTCAAGAAGATCGAGGCCCGCTACGGCGTGCCCGGCGAGATCCTCGTCGCGATCTGGGGGCTCGAGACCAGCTTCGGCGCCAATATCGGCAACATGAGCGCGATCCGCTCGCTGTCGACGCTGGCCTATGACTGCCGGCGCTCGGCCTTCTTCACCGAAGAGCTGATGGCGGCGCTCTCGATCCTCCAGCGTGGCGACATGACCTCGTCGCAGATGATCGGCGCCTGGGCGGGCGAGCTCGGCCAGACCCAGTTCCTCGCCACGTCCTATGTGAAGTTCGCGGTCGACTTCGACGGCAATGGCCGGCGCGACCTGCTTCGGAGCTCGTCCGACGCGCTCGCCTCGACCGCCAACTACCTCAAGGCCTATGGCTGGAAGAAGGGCCAGGGCTACGGCCCCGGCACGGCCAACTACGCGGTGCTCGCGAGCTGGAACAAGGCGACGGTCTACCAGCAGACGATCGCGGCGCTGGCGGCCAAGATCCGGGGATAAGAGGCGCAGGCAACAGGGCCGGGGGGCCGATGGAAGGCAGGAGAGTTCAGATCGCGGTCGACAAGGAGGTGTCGGTGTCCGGCCTCCTCGAGCGGCCGCGCGACGCCCGCGCCTGCCTGGTGCTGGCCCATGGCGCCGGCGCCGGGATGACCCATCCCTTCCTCGCCGCGCTCGCCGAAGGCCTGGCCGAGCGGAAGATCGCAACGCTGCGCTACAACTTCCCCTACATGGAGCGGAAGAGTCCGCGCCCGGATTCGCCGAAGGTGGCGACCGCCACCGTCCGCGCCGCGGTCACCGACGCCTCGCGCCTGATGCCGAAGCTGCCGCTGTTCGCCGGCGGCAAGTCGTTCGGTGGGCGGATGACCTCGCAGGCCGAAGCCGACGCGCCACTCGGCGTGAAGGGCTTGGTCTTCGTCGGCTTCCCGCTTCACCCGCCGGGCAAGCCTTCCGACGCGCGCGCCGCCCATCTCGACCAGGTGGCGGTGCCGATGCTCTTTCTCCAGGGCACCAAGGATGCCTTCGCCGAGCTCGACCTGCTCCGGCCGGTCGCGGAACGCCTCGCGCCACGCTCGACGCTCACCCTGTTCGAGGCGGCCGACCATTCCTTCCACGTCGCCGCCCGGACCGGCAAGCGCGACGCCGACATCCGCCGCGAGCTGATCGACGCCACCGCGACCTGGATGCTGGCGCTGACGTGACGCCGTGCGGCCCGGCGCCGCGGATCGATCAGTCCTTCGGCACCAGCGCGTCGAGCTCGGCAAGCGTCGTCGCCTCATTGTAGATGCCGGCACCGACCTGGAAAGGCTGTCCCTCGACCGAGATCATGTAGCTCACCTTCCGGTAGGCCTCGTCCGAGTAGCCGGCGGTGCCGTCGGCATCGACGACGGGCTTGGGCCAGACATATTCGCCCCAGCTGCCCCCCGGCACCTCGGCGGCCTTGCAGAGCGCCATTCCGTAGGGCACGCCGTCGGCGCCCTTGAGGCCCGAGATCGAGAGCCCCCGGCTCGCCGGAATGGGATGGGCGGCGATCGCGTCCTTGGCGCAGTCGTAGACGAAGACGTAGGTGCCATCCCACACGAAGGGCGAGCCCTCCGTCTCGAAGTCCGACAGCCCCGCCGCCCCTTCCTTGGCGAGATGCGCGGCGGCCTCGCGCACCTTGGTGATGACCGCCTCCGGCGTCACGCCGTCATCGGCCAGCGCCGGAACGGATAGCGCGAGCGCGGCGACGAGCGCGGCGGCGAATGGCCTTCCCATGTCGTTTTTCTCCCCTTGAGGCTCCGGCCAGCATAGCACGATGCTCCCCGCGGGGAGACGGAGCGCCGCCTCAGTCGGTCTCGTCCTCGTAGCCGACCATGTGCAGCGGTTTCGCGGCGATGCCATTGAGCTGGCACCAGCGGACCAGCGCCTCCTCGCGGCCGTGGGTGACCCAGACCTCGCGCGGGGCGAGCTCGGTGATGGTCGCGGTCAGCTCGTCCCAGTCGGCATGGTCGGAGAGGATCAGCGGCAATTCGACATTGCCCTGCTTGGCCCGCTGCCGGATGCGCATCCAGCCCGAGGCGTAGCAGGCGACCGGGTCGGGGAAGCGGCGCGCCCAGCGCTCGGCGATCTCGGATGGCGGGCAGACCACCACCGCGCCGGCGAAGTCTCCCTTCTTGCCGGTCGCCACCGTGGCAGGGCGGAGGTCGCCGAGCGCGACGCCCTCCTCCTCATAGAGGCGGCAGAGCCGCTCCATCGCGCCATGGAGGTAGATCGGCGCGTCGTGGCCGGCATCGCGAAGCATGCGGATCACCCGCTGCGCCTTGCCGAGCGAATAGGCGCCGACGAGATGGGCGCGCTCGGGAAACTGGGCGAGCGAGCCGATGAGCTTCGCCGTCTCGGCCTCGGCCGGAGGATGGCGAAAGACGGGGAGCCCGAAGGTCGCCTCGGTGATGAACACGTCGCACGGGATCGGCACGAACGGCCGGCAGGTCGGGTCCGGCCGGCGCTTGTAGTCGCCCGAGGCGACGATGCGGAGGCCGCCGGACTCGACCGCGATCTGGGCCGAGCCGAGGACGTGCCCCGCGGGCTGGAAGGTGACGGTGGCGTCCCCGATCCGCATCGGCACGCCGAGCGGCGCCGCCTCGCGGGTGCCGGCGAAATCCTCGCCATAGCGCACGGCCATGATGCGGAGCGTCTCGCCCGTCGCCAGCACCGCGCCGTGGCCCGAGCGGGCATGGTCGGAATGGCCATGGGTGATCAGCGCCCGCTCGACCGGCCGGGTCGGGTCGATGTGGAAGCCGCCCGCCCTCGAGTAGAGGCCGGCCGGCGTCGGGCAGAGGAGATCGTGCGGGCGCATCGCGCCAGAGATAGTCACGCCGGCGGCAATCGGCCAGCACCGGCCGCGCCGCGCCGGCCGCGGAACCGGTCCCACGGCAGGGCCGAGACCGCGAGCCCGACGAGGATCAGCGCCATGCCGGCGAAGCGGATCGGGCCGAAGGTCTCGCCGAGGAAGAGGGCCGCCGAGAGCGTGCCGAACACCGGCACCAGCAGCGAGAAGGGCGCGGCGACCGCCGGCGGGTAGATGCGCATCAGGTGGCCCCAGACCGCGTAGCCGAAGGTGGTGCCGACGAAGGCGAGATAGAAGACGGCTCCGACCGACACCCACGTGGGATGCGAGACGGCGGCGCCGATCCGCGCCGGCC
>JAEVZM010000131.1 GCA_023392225.1 Pseudomonadota bacterium | reverse complement strand
GGGGGGGTGCGCCCCGTTTCCCTGCGCCTGCGCGCTCAGTGCGCCATCAGGATCGGGATCGGGGAACGTCCGAGCACGTGCCGGGTGACGCCGCCGAGCAGGAACTGGCGGATGCGACTGTGGCCGTAGGCACCCATCACCAGCCAGTCCGCCGCCTCCTCGCTGGCGAGGTTGAGGATCGCGGCACCGGCGCCCTCATGGGCGTTGGCGATGACGCGCACGTCGACCTTGAGGTCGTGGCGGGCGAGATAGGCGCCGATGTCGGCACCCTGCGCGATGTCGGTGGGGGCGGCGCCCTCGTCGACGATGGCGACGATCACCGACTCGGCGCGGGCGAGGAGCGGCATCGCCGCCCGCACGGCACGGGCCGCCTGGACGCTGCCGTTCCAGGCCACGATGGCCTTCTGCGTCTTGAGCTCGGAGACGCCGCGCGTCGGCACCAGCAGCGTCGGCACGCCGGCCTGGAACAGGAGCGCTTCGATCAGCGCGCCACGGAGCGGCTCGCCATCGACGTCGGGGTCTTCCTGACCGACGACGGCAAGGTCGGTGAGCAGCGTGTTGCGGACAACGCCGGTGAAATCGCCGCTGATCGATTCCGCCAGCCGGCCCTCGCTGGTGATGCCGGCGGCTTGGCCGATGGCGTCGAAGGCGGCAAGGGCCGCATTGGCGTCGGCCATGCTCTGCTCGTGCGCGGCGACGATGAAGTCGGTCGGGATCGGTGCGGCGACGGTGTAGACCGGGACCACGGGATCGACGGCGAGGGCGACGCCGGTGAGGTGGGCGCCGGTCACCCGGGCGAGCTCGGCAGCGAGCTTCGCCGGCCGGCGGTCGCCGCCATTGTCGACGACGACGGTGATGTCCTTGATTGCGCCTTCAGCCATGTCCGACTCCAGTTCTTTCCTGCCCGGCCATCACATCGCGCCGCGACGCCGGGTCATTGACCTCGATCAATAGGCGTATTCGCGGAACGCCGGCCGCACATCGTGCTGCCACGTCGTCTCGTATTCGCGCAGCATCCTCTCCGCCGGGGTGACGTCGGTCGCGACGATCTCCTCCAGCGAGGAGATGAACATGGTCTCGTCGAGCCCCTCGCCGTTGAGATGCCGGCGGCGGGTCAGGCCATGGCGGGAGAGGGCGAGCACGTCCTGGGCGATGTCGCGGACGGTGCGGTTGCGGAACGGGGTGGCGAGCGCCGTCGTCGCGACGCCGTCGCGGAGCGCCTGGCGCTCCTCCAGCGTCCAATCCTTGACGAGGTCCCAGGCCGCGTCGAGCGAGTCCTGGTCGTACATGAGGCCCACCCAGAAGGCGGGCAGCGCGCAGATCCGGCGCCAGGGGCCGCCATCGGCACCGCGCATCTCGATGTAGTTCTTGAGCCGGACCTCGGGAAAGAGCGTCGAGAGGTGGTTCTTCCAGTCCGAGAGCGTCGCCCGCTCGCCGGGCAGGTCCTTGAGCGTGCCGTCGAGCAGGTCGCGGAACGAGCGGCCGGCAACGTCGTGGTAGCGGTCGCCGCGCTTGACGAAGTACATCGGCACGTCGAGCGCCCAGTCGACATAGCGCTCGAAGCCGAAGCCGTCCTCGAAGACGAAGGGCGTCATGCCGGTGCGGTCGGCGTCGGTGTCGAGCCAGATGTGCGAGCGCCACGACAGGTAGCCGTTGGGCTTGCCGTCGGTGAATGGCGAATTGGCGAAGAGCGCCGTGGCGATCGGCTGGAGGGCGATGCCGACCCGCATCTTCTTGACCATGTCGGCTTCGTCGCCGAAGTCGAGATTCGCCTGGATGGTGCAGGTCCGGTACATCATGTCGAGGCCGAGGCTGCCGACCTTCGGCATGTAGTCGGTCATGATCTTGTAGCGCGACTTCGGCATCACCGGCGTCTCGGCCCGGGTCCAGAGCGGCGAAGCGCCGAGGCCGAGGAAGCCGATGCCGAGCGGCTCGGCGCATTCGCGCACCTGGGCGAGATGGGCGTTCACCTCGCGGCAGGTCTGGTGGATGGTGTCGAGCGGCGCGCCGGAGAGCTCGAACTGGCCGCCCGGCTCGAGCGAGATCGCGCCGAGCCCGGTCGGGTCGGTGAGGCCGATGATGTTGCCGTTGTCGTAGATCGGATCCCAGCCGAGGAGGCCCTCCATCGCCTCGAGCAGGCGCCGGATGCCGCGCTCGCCCTCATAGGGCACGGGGCTGCAATCGGCCTCGTAGAAGCCGAACTTCTCGTGCTCGGTGCCGACGCGCCACTCGTTCCGCGGCTTGGCGCCGGACGAAAGGGCCTCAATGAGCTGGTCGCGCGATTCGATCGGCGTCGCGTCAGTTACGTCGCGGGCCATTCCGCGGTCTTTCGGTACGGGGATGGGAATGCGGCGGCAATCTATCCCCCGGCGGGTCGGGCCGCAATCGTCTTGGCAGGGGCCGGATATTCACCCCGAAACGGGCAAGGAGACGGCGCCGGCCTGGCTGCGCGACGACGGCGCGGGGACATGACGACACCCTCGCGCGCCGGTCGGCCTCAGGCGGCGCCGGCGGGAGCGGCACCCTCGGGCAGGTCGGCCGTGGCATGGTCGTGTCTCAGGAAGGCGAGAAAATCGCCGGCGGGCAGGGCTCGGGAGAACAGCCAGCCCTGTGCATACTCGACGCGCTCGTTGCGGAGGAAGGTCGCCTGCGACTCGGTTTCGACGCCCTCCGCCACCAGCGCGAGCTTCAGTTCGCGCGCCATGGCGATGATCTGGTCGGTCACCCGGCTCGTCGGCGCCGCGGTGCCGACGGTTTCGATGAAGGACTTGTCGATCTTCAGCATCTCCACGGGCAGCTTGGCGAGATACTGGAGCCCGGAATAGCCGGTGCCGAAATCGTCGATGGCGACGCAGTGACCGCGGCGAATGAGCTCCTCGAGAGTTGGCCTGGCGCCGTCGATATTGATGAACGCCCGCTCGGTCATCTCCAGCCAGATCTGCTGCGGGGCGATGCCGCTGCCCTTCAAGGCCCTCTCGAGCGTGCCGAGAATCCGACCGGTGACGATGTCCGCCGCAGAGACGTTGATGGAGACATGGAAGGATCGATCGCTGCGCAGGGCGGGCCCCATCTCCCGCACCACCGAATCGGTGACGTGGGCGGTGAGCCGGTGGATGAGATCGGTTTCCTCCGCGTAGGGGATGAACAGGTCGGGTCGGAGGAGGACGCCATCCGGTCGCCTGAGCCGGATCAGCGCTTCCGCGGCAACGCAGCGCTGCGTCGCGAGATCGATGATCGGCTGGTAGTGGACGATGAACTGCCGCCGGCGGAGGGCCTGCTCGATCAGGGTTTTGCCGGATATGGGCCGGAGAAGATGCCACAGGACCGCGCCGCCGATCAGCAAGACCAGCGCGACGGCCAGCGGGATCACGATCGTTGCCACCGATCTGAGATAGGCGAGAAAGCCGAGGCTCGGCGCATCGATCGAGACGATCCAGTTGGTCGATTTCACGTCGGCCCGGTAGTCGTCCGCGTGGTGCTCGCGGAGGATGGCGGACCCATCGTCACGGCCGGCGGCGAGCGGGATCTGGTTGAGGGTGCGGAGCGTGAGGTACTGTTCGGTCTCGGGGGCGAAGAACCCGTCGTAGAAATTGCGTTGGTCGATGAGACCACGGTGCGGACCCACCTTCACGACGAGCGTCGGCCGAGGGGGGAGGGTGCGTGCGACCCAGTTGACGTTGAGCGCGATCCCATCCGGCTGCACGACATCGACCTCGTCAGCCAGGATGCGCGTCTCGACCGGGCCATAGCCGTTGCAGCGGACATAGCCGTCGGCGACATAGGCGACGTTGTCGATGAAGAGGTCCTCGATCGTCGCCCGGCTCATGAGGAGAGTGTGCTCCGGCCCGCAGGGCTCGAGGCCGGTCATGTCGATGCCGCGGAGCGTCGCCGTCGCCGAGGCATAGATTGCCTCCGCCCGTTTGAGCATCCCGTCGGCGGCCTCGTTCAGCGCCGTCTCCTCGGCCGACACGGCAAACCGCCAGGACAGGAGGAAGATCGGCAGGATGATCGCGACCGCAGCAACGACCGCGACGAGGAAGGCGACGGCAAGAGCCAGACTTCGGCTCATGCGCCAACTTCGGGATTCGCAGGCCGAAGGCCGATCCTGCCGCGACGGTCCATCTGTAAATTCTAACAGTATCTGCCAGAATTCGCATCCAACGAGTGTGTGATCGTCCGGCCGCTACCCAATGATGCCGATCGGGCCCGGAGATCGGCGCGGTGGTTAGCCGGAGGTGCCGGTCCCCTGCCAGTCGCCGCAGGCGGCCTGGACCAGGGCCAGTGCGGCGACGGCGGCGGTATCGGCGCGCAGGACACGGGGGCCGAGGGGGATGGGCGTGACGAAGGGGAGCGCGCGGAGCCGATGGCGCTCGGCCTCGGAGAAGCCGCCTTCCGGCCCGACCAGCACGGCCAGCGAGCCTTTCGGCATGGCGGCAAGCGTCGCCAGCGGATCGGCACCATCGTCCGATTCGTCGCAGAAGACGATGCGCCGGCCGGGCTCTTCCGTCGGCCAGAAGTCGAGGAGGGTATCGAGCCCGACGGGCTCGTCGATCTGCGGCAGGGACAGGATACCGCACTGCTCGGCGGCCTCGATGCCGTTGGCCTCCATGCGCTCCGAGTTCACCCGCGATACCTGGACGTGCTGGGTGAGCACCGGGGTGAGGCGGGAGACGCCCATCTCCACCGCCTTGCCGACCATGTAGTCGAGCCGGGCCTGCTTGAGCGGGGCAAAGAGGTAGCGAAGGTTGGTCGGCGCCGGCTGGACGCGCACCTGCTCGCCGATGACCAGCGCCTGGCCGCGCCTGCCGACGAGGGTCAGGGTGGCGCGGTACTCGCCATCGCGGCCGTTGAAGACCAGCACGGCATCGTCGTCGCCGAGGCGCAGCACGTTGATCAGGTAGTGCGCCTGCGAGCGGTCGAGCTCGACGCGCGCGCCCGGGGCGAGCACGGCGCGGAGGAAAAGGCGCTGGAGTTTCGATTCGCGCATGGCCATGCCCAAGGCGATAGGCGCGCCCGAGCAAAGCCGCAAGCCTTATCAACCTGTGGCGAAGGTTGCCGCTGGCGGCGTGCGGCCGCGGTCTCGGCGTGCCCCTGGCCGCCGGCGATCAGCCCGGCAGGGTGACGATGATCGCCTCGCGCTCCGTCGCCACCACGGTGTGCTCGTACTGGACGACCGCGGCCGCCGGCGCACCGTAGAGCGTCCAGCCGTCGTCGCCCTCGACGGCGGTCCTGCCGCCCATGGAGAGGAACGGCTCGACGGTGAGCACCAGCCCCTTGGTGATGCGGCGGCGGTCGCTCCGCGTCGGCCAGGTGGCGATCGCCTCGGGATATTCGTGGAGGGCGCGGCCGATGCCGTGGCTGGCGAGGTTCTCGATCAGCGTGTAGCCGCGCTTGGAAGCGAAGCGGCCGATGGCGTTGCCGATGCCGGCGAGCGGGCGGGCGCGCGGCCCATCCGCGGTGGCGGGCGGCCG
>JAEVZM010000044.1 GCA_023392225.1 Pseudomonadota bacterium | reverse complement strand
ATCATCGACTTCGATGCCGCCGCGCCGGGCCCGCGCGCTCGCGACCTCGGCTATGCGGCGTGGCTTTGGCTCGACGTCGGCGGGGATGCGGCGGCGGACGAGCAGGGGCGCCGGCTCGCCCTGTTCTGCGAGGCCTATGGCGGGCTTACGCCGGCCGAGGTCGTGGTCGCGATGATCGCGCGGCAGGCGGAGCTGGCGGGGGAGGGCACCGGCGAAGGGCGCAGCGCGCTCGCGGCCTGGGCTGCCGACTGCCGCGCCTGGACCGCGGCGAACCGGGACCGTCTCCTCCGGCGCTGAGGCCGGTCCGCGTCAGCCGTTCCCGAAATGCGCGCGAAACGCCTCGAGGATCGGCAGCTGGCCCTTGAGGATCTTCCGCGTCGCCGTCGCAAGATCGAACCAGCCGGCCCGGTCGACCTCGGGGAAGTCGGCCATTCGCTTCGATCGCGGCGGCCACTCGATGGTGAAGCTGTTGCTTCGGATGGCATCCGGATCGATGTCGCCCTCGGCCGCGAAGGCCGTGACGATCTTGCCGCCGGGCTGGCGGAAATCGCCGAGCGGAACCAGCGAGACTGCGAGCTCGGTGCCGGTCTCCTCGGCGAACTCGCGGAGTGCGGCGACATCCGCCATCTCGTCCTCGCCATAGAGGCCCTTCGGGATGCTCCACGCCCCGTCGTCCTTTCGCGCCCAGTACGGGCCGCCGTGATGGACGAGGAAGACCTCGGGCCCGCTGGTCGCCGGGCGATGGAGCAGGATTCCGGCGCTGCGCTGGGGCATTGCGAGCGCCTCACTCGCTCGCCGGCGCGGCACGGAGGTCGTCATACTCCGGGTGCTTCTTCATCCAGGCGGCGATGAACGGGCACATCGGCACCACCTTCACACCGTCCTGTCGCGCCGCATCGAGCACGTGACGGGCGAGCCGCGAGCCGACACCACGGCCCTCCAGCCCCGCCGGCACTTCGGTATGGACGAAGGTGATCTCGCCCGGTCGGCGGCGATAGGTGACGAACGCCGTCACGCCGTCGATGGTCAGCTCGTAGCGATGGCGGGCGGGATTGTCGTGAATCTCTGGGATCTCTGGCTGCATGGGCGGGGCCTCCTTGCAAACGACTGTTGGCGCGTTGGGAAATCTTTAGACGGTTGATGTAATGTCACAATTCCCACGTAGGTTGGACGTTCCTACACTTGGCGGCATCATGGACCAGAAGAACCCCGACATCGCGACACCCACCGAGATCGTCCTCACCGAGGCGGATCGAGCCTATGGCCTGCAGCTGCGGCAACGGCCGGAGCGGCTGATCAACCGCGAGCTCTCCTGGCTCGAGTTCAACCGGCGGGTTCTCGAGGAGGCGAGCAACGTCCATCATCCGCTGCTCGAGCGGCTGCGCTTCCTGTCCATCTCTGCCGCCAATCTCGATGAGTTCTTCATGGTCCGCGTCGCCGGCCTTCGTGGCCAGCAGCGCGAGGGCCTGTCGATGATAAGCGACGACGGCCAGTCGCTGTCGGAGCAGCTGCGCAGCATCGGCTCGGCGGTCGAGAGCCTTGCCAACGACCAGCAGAAGGTCTGGGCGACGCTCCGCCAGAAGCTCGTCGAGACCGGTATCGTGCTGGTCGATGCGTCCCAGGTCAGCGAGGCCGACCGCGCCTGGCTCGACGGCTATTTCCTCGATGCGATCTTCCCGGCGATCACGCCCCTGGCGATAGATCCGGCCCATCCGTTTCCGTTCATCCCGAACCTTGGCCTGACGGTCGCGCTGCAGCTGTCGCGCAAGGCCGGTGGCAAGCGCATGACCGCGCTGATGCGCATGCCGAACTCGCTGGACCGCTTCATTCGCCTGCCGGCGGAGGAGGGGGCGCCGGACCGCTTCATCGCCCTCGACCAGCTCGTCACGCTGTACGTGGCGCGCCTGTTCCCGGGCTATGCCGTGGAAGGTCTCGGGGCCTTCCGGGTGATCCGCGACTCCGACATCGAGGTCGAGGAAGAGGCGGAGGATCTCGTCCGGGTGTTCGAGACGGCGCTGAAGCGCCGCCGTCGCGGCTCGGTGATCCGGCTCGAGATCGAGGCCAGCATGCCCGACGACCTCAGGGCGCGGGTCGCCGAGGCGTTGTCGGTGACCGGCGACGAGATATTCACCGTCCACGGCGTGCTGGCGCTCAACGACCTCAGCCAGCTGGTCGGCATCGACCGGCCGGAGCTGAAGTTCCCGCCCTACACGCCCCGATTCCCCGAGCGCATCCGCGAGAACCGGGGCGACTGCTTCGCCGCGATCCGGCAAAAAGACCTCGTCGTTCATCATCCCTACGAGTCGTTCGACGTCGTGCTCCAGTTCCTGCGGCAGGCGGCCAACGATCCGGATGTCGTCGCCATCAAGCAGACGCTCTACCGCACTTCGAAGGATTCGCCGATCGTCCGGGCGCTGGCCGAGGCCGCCGAGAGCGGCAAGTCGGTCACCGCCCTGGTCGAGCTCAAGGCGCGGTTCGACGAGGAGGCCAATATCCGCTGGGCACGCGACCTCGAACGCGCCGGCGTGCAGGTGGTCTACGGCTTCATCGAGCTGAAGACCCACGCCAAGCTGTCG
>JAEVZM010000033.1 GCA_023392225.1 Pseudomonadota bacterium | reverse complement strand
CGATGAGGTGGCTGAAGCCCGTCTTCTTGTCGATTGGCGCCTGGCCCATTCCCGCAATCCCGATCCTGTCGCGGCCCCGAGGCGCGCCCGGGGCTCTCAATCCACGCCATTGAGGCTTTTTGCCGGCGTACCGTTACGAGCGGTTGCTGACGCCTGCCTGAGCGAAGGTCGCCATGCCGGAATGGCAGGCGGCCGCCGCCTTGACGATGCCGGCGGCAAGCGCCGCGCCGGTGCCCTCGCCGAGCCGCATGCCGAGGTCGAGCAGTGGCGCCTTGTCCATGCGCGCCAGCGCCCGGGCATGGGCGGGCTCTGCCGAGACGTGGCCGAACAGACAGTGGTCGACGGCTCCCGGGTCCATCGCGAACAGCACCGCCGCCGCCGAGGTGGCGACATAGCCGTCGACGATCACCGGCACGCGCTCGTGGCGTGCGGCGACGATCGCTCCGGCCATCGCCGCGATCTCGCGCCCCCCGACGCGACGCAGCGCCTCGAGCGGGTCGGACAGCCGCCCCTTGTGCGTATCGAGGGCCGCAGCCACCGCCGCGCGCTTCCGGGCCAGCCCCGCATCGTCGACGCCGGTGCCAGGGCCGACCCAATCCTCCGGATCGCCACCGAACAGGGCAGCGTAGAGCGCCGCGGCGACCGTGGTATTGCCGATGCCCATCTCGCCGATCGCGATGAGATCGTGGCCGCCGGCGACCGCCTCCATGCCGAAGGCCATTGTGCGGGCGCAGTCGGTCTCGTCCATCGCCGGGCCCTGCGTGATGTCGCCGGTGGGCAGCTCCAGGGCGAGGTCGAGCACCTTCAGCCCGAGATCCTGGGCAAGGCAGATCTGGTTGATGGCGGCGCCGCCGGCGGCGAAGTTGTCGACCATCTGCTGCGTCACCGCCGGCGGGTAGGCCGAGACACCGCGCGCCGCGACGCCATGGTTGCCGGCAAAGATCGCGACCACCGGCTTGTCGACCGTGGGCACCGCCTTGCCCTGCCAGGCGGCGAGCCAGGCAACGATCTCCTCGAGCCGGCCGAGCGCGCCCGGCGGCTTGGTGAGCACCGCGTCGCGGGCGCTGACCGCGGCGACGGCACCGGCGTCGGGGCCGGGCATCCCCTTCACGAGCGCGCGGATGTCGTCGAACGGGATTCCGGAGGTCGAGGTCATGGGGCCGAGGGGTCTGGGCTGCAACGATCTGGGCATAGCGATCGGCGATTCTTGGCCGATCGGCCGTGCGGTTCTATAACTCGCCGCTGTTGTGCCGCAACCCGGGCGAGTCGCGAGGCAGGAAATGACTCCGGAGGAGCCAGTCCCGCGGGGCGAGGCGGAAGCGCTGATCGAGGATTTCAAGGTCTCGACCGTCTTCCTGACACGGCTGCCAGCCATCTGGCTCGCCGCCGAATTCATTCGTCCCGACTTCAGGCGGGCGGCGCGTGCCTTCCCGCTGGTCGGCGCGCTGGTCGGCGCCGTCGGCGGGCTTGCGCTGGTGATCGCGGCCGGGCTGCACATTCCGCCGCTGGTCGCCGCGGCACTCGCCGTGATGGCGACGATGATCTTCACCGGCGCGCTGCACGAGGACGGCCTCGCCGACACCGTCGACGGCTTCGGCGGGGGCAGCGACCCCGAGCGCAAGCTCGAGATCATGGACGACAGCCGCATCGGCACATTCGGGGTGTCGGCGGTGGTGTTCTCGATCCTCCTCCGCGTCGGCGTGCTGATGAGCCTCCTGCCCCACGGCGCGTTCCGCACCGGCCTCGTGCTGGTCGCGGCGGAAGCGGTATCGCGCGGTGCCGTCGTCCGCTTCTGGCAGGAGTTACCGGCGGCGCGCCTCACCGGCCTCGCCCACGAGACCGGACCGCCCGACCAGAACGCCTCGGCGACGGCGCTGATTGCCGGAATCGTGATCGCCGTCGCGCTGGTCTGGCCCGCCATCAGCTTCGGCGCGGCGCTCTTGGGCATTCTCCTCGCCGCCCTCGCTACCTATATCTTCGGTCGGCTGTCGTATCGCGAGATCGGCGGAAGGACAGGAGATACGCTCGGCGCCTGCCAGCAGATCGCCCTCGTCGCCTTCCTGGTCGGTGTCGCCGCGGCCGCCTGAGACCGAGATCGACGCCGCCGCCCGGATGAACGCAACGCCGCGCCACACGCCCGTGACCACGCCCTGCATCAAGCTCTGCGTCATCGATCGCGAGAGCCGGCTGTGTGCGGGCTGCGGGCGGACGCTGGCCGAGATCGGCGGCTGGCTCGGCTTCAGCGAGGACGAGCGCCGCGCGATCATCGCCGGCCTTCCGGCGCGCCTCGCCGGACTTGCCGCACGGGACGCGGCGCGGTGAGCGATGGCGCCGACAATGGCCAACCTGACCCGCCGCGAAGCGGCCTCCTGCCCTGGCTCCTGGCCACCCTCGCGGCGGCGGGGGCGATCGGCTACTTCGCCTTCGCGATCGCCGAGTCCGGCTTCGTCTTCGACGATGCCGACCTGCCGCGACTGGTCGGCCTGCTCGCCATCCTCGCCTTTCTCGCAGTCGGCGTCATAGGCCGGCAGATGCGCGCCTGGCACGTCATCCGAGCCATGCTGGCCTGGGCCCTGATCATCTTCGTGGTCGCCGGGCTCTATGCCAGCCGCGACCAGCTGGCCGGCTTCGCCGGGCGGCTGATGGGCGCGCTGGTCCCAGGCGTTCCGGTGGCCGGGCGCCTCGCCGGCGAGGCCAATCCCGACAGCGTCGTCATCACCCGCGCCGGCGACGGCCAACTCGCCGTGCGGGCGGACGTCGACGGCGTGCCGACCACCATGCTGATCGACACCGGCGCGAGCTACGTGACGCTGAGCCACCGGGATGCGCTCCGCGTCGGCATCGACCCGGCCGCGCTCAGCTATTCCGTCCCGATCCGGACCGCCAACGGCACCATGCAGGCGGCGAGCGTGACGCTCGACAGCCTTGCCATCGGCTCGATCGGGCAGAGGAACGTGCGGGCGCTGGTGGCGCCGCCCGAGTCGCTCAACCAGAGCCTCCTCGGCATGTCGTTCCTAGACGCGCTGCACGGCTATGCCATCTCCGGCGACCGGCTGGTGCTCACCCCCTGACGGGGCTCAGGCCGCGTCCCGCTCGGGCGCGTCGTCGAGGGCGGCCAGCGCGCGGCGCATCACCTCGGGCCCGGCCCCGGGCCGCACCGCCTCGGACGAGAGAATCCGCCGCCACTGGCGCGCGCCGGGGCGGCCGTGGAACAAGCCCAGCATGTGGCGCGTGACCTGCGACAGGCGCCCGCCCGAGGCGAGCACGCGCTCCGCATAGGGCACCATCGCCTCGACCACGGCGCGCGGGTCCGGCGACGGGGCGGTGTCGCCGAAGATCACGCGGTCGACCTCGGCGAGGATGTCGGGCGTATGGTAGGCGGCGCGGCCCAGCATGACGCCGTCGACATGGGCGAGATGGGCCGCGGCCTCGGCAAGGGTTGCGATGCCGCCATTGACGGCGACGAAGGTGCCCGGCAGCCGCGCCTTCAGCCGATAGACGCGGTCGTAGTCGAGCGGCGGGACCTCGCGGTTCTCCTTCGGCGACAGGCCCTTCAGCCAGGCCTTCCGGGCATGCACGACCAGGCCGTCGGCACCGGCGGCGAGCACGGCATCGGCCAGCGCGTCGAGCGCGACCTCGGGGTCCTGGTCGTCGACGCCGAGCCGGCACTTCACGGTGACCGGCCCGGCGACCGCCGCCTTCATCGCGGCCACCGCTGCGGCCACCGTCGCCGGCTCGAGCATCAGGCAGGCGCCGAAGGTGCCGGACTGAACGCGGTCCGACGGGCAGCCGACATTGAGGTTGATCTCGTCATAGCCGAGCGCCTCGGCGATCCGCGCCGCCTCGGCGAGCTTCTCCGGCTCCGACCCGCCGAGCTGGATCGCCAGCGGATGCTCCTCGCCCGAGAAGCCGAGCAGCCGCGTCCGGTCGCCATGGATCACGGCATCGGCCACCACCATCTCCGTGTAGAGCCGCGCCCGGCGCGTCAGCAGCCGGTGGAAGTACCGGCAGTGGCGGTCGGTCCAGTCCATCATCGGCGCGATGGAGAAGCGGAGGGAGGGATCGAAGGTCATGGCTTCCGGCAAGCGAACGGGAAAGGCCGCGGCAGGCGGCATATCCCGAAAGACATAGGCGCGACACGCGGAAAGTTCGAGCTGCCGCCGCCTCGGAACGGGCGGCACATCTCGCGCTGGCTCGCCGCGCTACCGGTCATCGGAGCCCGCTCCGCTCTCATCGAGGCTCTTCGCCAGTGCCCGCTGCAGGCGCCGGACCTCGACGTTGAGCGCCATCAGTTCCGGAGGCGTCATCCCCGAGCTCGCAAGCAGCGCCTCGCCGAGACGGCGGGTCGCGCCCTTCAGCGCCCCGCCCTTCTCGGTGAGCGAGACCAGCACGCGCCGCTCGTCGTCCCGATGGCGCGAGCGCGTCACCAGCCCGGCTGCCTCGAGACGCTTCACCAGCGGCGTGACCGTGCTCGACTCGAGCGACAGCCGGTCCGCGATGTTGCCGATGGTACGCCCGTCCTCCTCCCACAGCGCGCTGAGGACGAGGTACTGCGGGTAGGTGATCCCGAGCTCGTCGAGGACGGGCTTGTAGACCCGGCCGATCGCCATCGACGTCGCGTAGAGCGAGAAGCAGAGATGATCGTCGAGGGTCGGGTGACGGGCCATGGCAGCGTCATACCAGAAGGTTGTTTATCGCGATAACAATTTTCTGGACTCGGGACGGTCGCTCGGCTAGCGGTTATATATCGCGATAATAATTATCGAGCGATAAGCATCTCAAGGAGCAGTCCCATGTCCGTCCAGGTCCTCTACCGCACAAGCGCCACCGCCAGCGGCGGGCGCGAAGGCCAGGCCCAATCCAGCGACGAGCGCCTGTCCGTCGCCCTCTCGGTGCCGAAGGAGCTCGGCGGCGATGGCGGCAAGGGCACCAATCCCGAGCAGCTGTTCGCCGCGGGCTATGCCGCGTGCTTCCTCAGCGCGCTGAAGGCCACCGCCCCGCAGATGAAGCTGAAGGTCCCCGCCGACGCGACGGTGACCGCGACGGTCGGGATCGGGCCGCGTGCCGAGGGCGGATACGGGCTCACCGTGGCGCTGGCGGTCAGTCTGCCGGGGATCGATGCCGAGCAGGCGCGCGCCATCGTCGAGGCGGCCCATCAGGTCTGCCCCTACTCGAACGCGACGCGCAACAACATCGACGTCGCGCTGACGGTCGCCTGACGCGGCGACCCGGACCCGTCAGGCCGCAGACGCCTTCAACCGGAGCACCGCGGCCTTGACGTTGGGGTCGAGCCCCTCCCCGCCAGCCGCCGCATAGGCGGCGATCGCCTGCCGCATGCTGGGATCCCAGAACTGGCGGATGTGATCGAGGGTGCCGGCGACGGCTTTGTCCTCGCCTTGCGTCGCGAAGAAGCGGCCGATCTGGTTGGCCATGTAGACGAGCCGCTCAGGCGACATCGGCGACGCTCTCCGGGACGATGCGAGCGGGGCGGGTGAAGACCTCGAAGCCGTCGCGGCGGGCAACGGCGGCGAGCGTGATGCCGACGGACTCGGCGGTGCGGATGGCGAGCGCGGTCGGTGCGGAGACCGCGACGAGGGTCGCGATGCCCGCGGTCGCCGCCTTCTGGACCATTTCCACCGAGACGCGGCTGGTGAGGAGGAGCACGCCGGTCGCACCGTCGATGCTGGACCGGGCCAGCCCGCCGGTGAGCTTGTCGAGCGCGTTGTGGCGGCCGACATCCTCGCGGACGTGGGTGACGCCCTCCCCTGGCCGCCAGAACGCCGCAGCGTGGACGGCATGGGTCTCGCGGTTGAGCGCCTGGAGTGGCGCGAGCGCCTCCATCGCCGCCATGACCTCGGCCGGCGAGACGCGGATGCCCTCCCCGACTCGCGGCACCGGCCGCACCGCCTCGGCGAGGCTGTCGACGCCGCAGAGGCCGCAGCCGGTCGGCCCGGCGATGTGCCGGCGGCGCTCGGCGAGAGCGGTCCCCTCTCCGGCGACGAGCCACATGCGGAGCTCGATGCCCTCCGGCTGCTCGACCACGTCGATGCTGCGGACATCCCCGGCGGAGGCGACGATGCCCTCGCTGAGGCTGAAGCCGACGGCGAAGTCCTCGAGGTCCGCCGGCGTCGCCATCATCACGGCATGCGCCCCGCCGTCATAGACCATGGCGACCGGCGTCTCCTCCGGCACGGCGCGCGTGCCCGCGGCGGACGCACCGCCGCGCCAGGCGAGACTGTCGACGCGGAGAGCGGGCGCCACCGCCCTACTCCGCCGCCTCGAGCGGGGCGATGCGCCGGCTCTCGCGGCTGAGCGCCTCGTATTCCTCCTGCCAGGCGCTCGGCCCGTTGGAGGGCGCGACCTGCACGGCCGTCACCTTGTATTCGGGGCAGTTGGTCGCCCAGTCGGAATACTCGGTGGTGACGACGTTGGCCTGAGTCATGGGGTGGTGGAAGGTGGTGTAGACGACGCCCGGCGCCACCCGCTCGGTGATCGTCGCGCGGAGCGTCGTATCGCCCGTCCGGCTCGCGAGCCGCCCCCAGTCGCCGTCGCGGATGCCGCGCTGCTCAGCATCGTGCGGGTGGATCTCCAGCCGATCCTCCTCGTGCCAGACGACGTTCGCGGTCCGCCGGGTCTGGGCGCCGACATTGTACTGGCTGAGGATGCGGCCGGTAGTGAGGAGGAGCGGGAAGCGCGGGCCGGTCTTCTCGTCGGTCGGGACATACTCGGTGATGACGAACTTGCCCCGGCCGCGGACGAACCCGTCGATGTGCATCACCGGCGTGCCCTCCGGTGCCGCCGCGTTGCACGGCCACTGGATCGAGCCGAGCGCGTCGAGCCGGGCGAAGGAGACGCCGGCAAAGGACGGCGTCAGCGCCGCGATCTCGTCCATGATCTCGGAGGGATGGCCGTAGTGCCATTCCTGGCCGAGGGCCTTGGCCAGCATCAGGGTGATCTCCCAGTCGGCATAGCCGTTCCGGGGCGCCATGACCTTCCGCACCGGCTGGATGCGGCGCTCGGCATTGGTGAAGGTGCCGTCCTTCTCGAGGAAGGTGGAGCCCGGCAGGAAGACGTGGGCGTAGTTGGCGGTCTCGTTGAGGAAGAGGTCGTGGACGATCACGCACTCCATCGCCGCGAGGCCGGAGGCGACGTGATGGGTGTTGGGGTCGGACTGGAGGATGTCCTCGCCCTGGACGTAGAGGCCCATGAAGGCGCCATCGACCGCCGCGTCGAGCATGTTGGGGATGCGGAGCCCCGGCTCGTCGTCGAGCGGGACGCCCCACAGCGCCTCGAACATCGCGCGGGTGGCGTCGTCGGAGATGTGCCGGTAGCCGGGCAGCTCGTGCGGGAACGAGCCCATGTCGCACGAGCCCTGGACGTTGTTCTGGCCGCGGAGCGGGTTCACGCCGACGCCCGGGCGGCCGATATTGCCGGTCGCCATGGCGAGGTTGGCGATCGCCATCACCGTCGTCGAGCCCTGGCTGTGCTCGGTGACACCGAGGCCGTAGTAGATCGCCGCATTGCCGCCGGTGGCGTAGAGCCGGGCGGCGCCGCGGAGCGTCTCGGCCGGCACGCCGGTGACCGCTTCCACCGCCTCCGGGGCATGGCGCGGGTCGGCGACGAAGGCGGCCCAGTGCTCGAACTCGCTCCAGTCGCAGCGCTCGCGGACGAACGCCTCGTCGGCGAGGCCCTCGGTGACGATGACATGGGCCATCGCCGTCAGCACGGCGACATTGGTGCCGGGGCGGAGCGGCAGGTGGAACGACGCCTCGACGTGGGGCGTACGGACGAGGTCGATGCGGCGCGGATCGATGACGATGAGCTTGGCGCCCTCGCGGAGCCGCTTCTTCAGCCGCGAGCCGAAGACGGGATGGCCGTCGGTCGGGTTGGCGCCGAGGACGAGGACGACGTCGGCCTCCTCGACCGAGTCGAAGTCCTGCGTACCGGCCGAGGTGCCGAAGGTGGTCTTGAGGCCATAGCCGGTCGGCGAGTGGCAGACCCGCGCGCAGGTGTCGACATTGTTGTTGCCGAAGCCGGCGCGGACCAGCTTCTGGACAAGGAACGTCTCCTCGTTGGTGCAGCGCGAGGAGGTGATGCCGCCGACCGAGCGCTTGCCGTACTTCGCCTGGATGCGGCGAAGCTCGGACGCGGCGTGGCCGATCGCCTCCTCCCAGCTCACCTCACGCCAGGGGTCGGTGATCTTCTCCCGGATCATCGGGTTGAGGATGCGGTCCTTGTGGGTGGCATAGCCCCAGGCGAAGCGGCCCTTGACGCAGGAATGGCCGCGGTTCGCCTTGCCGTCCTTCCACGGCACCATGCGGACCACCTCGTCGCCGGCCATCTCGGCCTTGAAGGCGCAGCCGACGCCGCAATAGGCGCAGGTCGTGACCACCGAGCGCTCGGGCGTGCCGATCTCGATCACCGACTTCTCGTTGAGCGTCGCCGTCGGACAGGCCTGGACGCAGGCGCCGCAGGAGACGCACTCGGACTCGAGGAAGGCTTCCTCCATGCCCGGCGAGACGACGGACTCGAAGCCGCGGCCGGCAATGGTCAGCGCGAAGGTGCCCTGCACTTCCTCGCACGCGCGGACGCAGCGCGAGCAGACGATGCACTTCGAGGGGTCGTAGGTGAAGTAGGGGTTGGACTCGTCCTTGCCCGGGTTGGGGTGCTTCTCGCCCGCGTAGCCGTAGCGGACCTCGCGGAGGCCGACGGCGCCGGCCATGTCCTGCAGCTCGCAGTCGCCATTGGCCGAGCAGGTCAGGCAGTCGAGCGGGTGGTCGGAGATGTAGAGCTCCATCACGCCCTTGCGGAGCCGCTTCAGCCGCTCGGTCTGGGTACGGACGACGATGCCCTCGGCGCCCGGCGTGGTGCAGGAGGCAGGCGTGGCGTTCCGGCCGTGGATCGCGATAAGGCAGCGCCGGCA
>JAEVZM010000024.1 GCA_023392225.1 Pseudomonadota bacterium | reverse complement strand
GATCGACGCATGACCAAGACCCGGATCGCTGCCGCCCTCTTTGCAACGCTGACGGCGACGCCGGCGCTCGCCGACGACGCCGCGGACGTTCGCGCACGGCTGTTGCAATGGACGGACGACTTCAACGCCGGGAAGGCCGAGGCGGTCTGCGACCTGTTCTCGAAGGAGCTGGTCTCGACCGTGCGCGGCCAGGGCGACAAGGACTACGCCTTTCGCTGCGACGTCCTCACCCGCTCGATCAACGACCCGGCGCGGGACTACCACTACCAGCCGGATATCCACGAGGTGATCGTCGCGGGCGACCTCGCGGTGGTGCGCCTCACCTGGACGCTGTTCGTCAGCCCGATCAACGTCACCGTCGTCGAGCCGGGCCTCGACGTCTTCCGCAGGGAAGCCGACGGGAAGTGGCGGATCATCCGCTACCTCTCCTACGAGGACGAACACTGAGCCGTCTCCGCGCCCGGCGCGGTCAGAGCAGGAAGTCCCCCTTGTCGAGCGCACCCTCGCCGAGAATCTTCAGCCGGATGTCGGCGCGGCCGTCGCCGTCGCGGTCGGCCTCGACGAGCCGATAGACGGTGCCGCCCTCGCTCCGCACCGCGTAGCGGAGCTCGCCGGGGCGATCGTGGAAATCCTCCTCGCCGATCCAACGAAATGCCTGGTCGCCATGACCGGGGCGGGCGTTGAGCCGGGCGAGATGGATGCGGTCGAGCCCCGGGGTGAAGTCGGTGATCGTGTCGGTCTTCGCGAGCTTGCGGGAGAGGTCGGACCAGCGCGCGAAGACGAAGGTGTCGCCATCCCCTCCGCCGGTCAGCACGTCCTTTCCGGCCTGGCCGAACAGGCGGTCGCGACCGTCGCCGCCAAGGATGGTATCGCCCCCCTTGCCGCCGCGGAGAAGATCGTCGCCGCCGCCACCGTCGATGGCGTCGGCGCCCTTGCCGCCCCAGAGCTTGTTGGCCGCGGTGCTGCCGATCAGCGTATCGGCGAAGCGCGACCCGACCGCCTTGCTGGCACCGGCGACGTCCCGAACCTCGACCGGCGTCGGCAGCGCCACCCCCGGCGCCGCGATCACCACCAGCTGGCCGCCATGGCCGAGGCCGTTCGCCGCAATCGGCCCGTCGGTGATCGTATCGGCCTGGATGTCGGCGAGGAACAGCGAGCCCGCCGGGCGGCCGAACAGGGCCGACACGTCGAGGATGCCGGAGCTCTCCCACGCCGCGACCGTGCCCGGCGCGCCGTCGCTGGCGCCGAACGGGCCGACCGCGGCACGGGCGATCTCGGCGACGCGGAGCACGGCGGCGGTCACAGGGTCGAGGCGGAGCACCGAGGCTTCGTTCGGATTGACCGCGCCGCTGCCGAACAGGCCCGCCGTCGCGGCGTTCTCCTGGATGTAGAGATAGCCGTCCGCCGACCAGTCGAGGTTGTCCGGGTTGCGGATCTGGCGGGCGGGATCGGCATTGGCGTTGTAGAGGATGCGGATCTCGCCGGTCGGATCGGCGCCGGAGAAGCCGACGTCGATCCGGTACACCGTCCCGACATGATCGCTGCTGGTGCCAATGCCGGTGGTGACGAAGGCGGCCTCGGTGCCATCGAGCGGATTGGTGTCGATGTCCTCCGGCCGCCGGAACGAGAAGGCGCCGAGGGTGTCGGCGGCGGCCGTCAGGGTCGCGGCGTCGAGATAGCCTTCTCCATCATATCCGGCGTCGCCAGCATGGCCCGGATCGCGCACGGCGATCGGAACGAAGGTGCCGGCGCGCGTGCCGGACGGAAAGGCCGACGGCGACAGATCTCCCGTGTCGGACGTCCAGACATAGAGCTGGCCGTCGCGAAGCCCGTTCCGGTCGAGGAAGTCGCCGGCCTGCTTGGTGCCGACATAGAGGTAGAGCGCCGACCCCGATGAATCGTCGGTGAGCAGGAAGGCGACGCGGCTGGAATCGCCGGTGTCGATCGGGGCGACGTTCTCCCACTTGCCCCGCCCCATGTCCGGCACGGCCCAGAGGTCGCCGGTCGCCACATCGAGCGCCCAGACCGTGCCGCCATGCGGCGCGCCGACCTCCTCGCCGGTGATGTAGACGCGATCGGCGAGGCCGTGGCCCGCGCCGAAGGCCGAAGCTTCGACGAGGGTGGCCGAGCACAGCCGGGAGAGGCCGGCGGCGGTATCGAACTGGGCCGCCGACGTGACGATGTCGCCGGCCCGGTCATGGATGGTGCGGATCGCAATCCCGCCGTCGACCACCGCCATGGTGGCGCGGTCGAGGTCGAAATAGGAGATCCGCGCCCCCGCGAGCGTCACCGAGCCGCCACTGCCATCGGCGATCGTAAATGGCGCCGCCGAGGCGAGCTCATGGTTGACGAGGACGCGGATGGTGTCGGCGTCGAGCCGGAACGCACCGATGCCGTCAGGCACGCCAACCGGGGTGTATAGGCCCGCGGAGAAAGGGTTGAGGGCGCCGCTGGTACCGGCGAGGCTCTCGCCGACCGTAAACAGCGACACCACTCGGTAGCCGTTCTCGCCGTCGAGCATCGGCGCTGCGGTCGACAGGATACCTGTGGTCCCGGTGAAGCTCGTGGCCACGCCAGCGGCGAGATTGACGTTCACCGCCCACTTCGAGCCGGAAAAGTCGACCTTGCCCATGGCAGCCTCATGCCAAAGCGTGCCGCTCGCCCCCTCCGTCGGGTTCCGCAAAGGCATTATAGCCGAGAATGACGACCAGCACCGCAAGCAATCCTGCCCCGACGGAAATCCAGAATCCGTTCTGGGCGCCGAAGGCATCGATCACATAGCCCGAGCCGATCGATCCGACCGCCATGCCGAGGCTGATGCCGGTCATCGCCCAGGTGATGCCCTCGGTCAGCTTGCCGCCCGGAACCAGGCGCTCGATCAATCCGAAGGCGACGATGAAGGTCGGCGAGATCGCGCCGCCGGCAAGGATCAGCGCGATCGTGAGGCCGGCGACGCTGCCGACCATGAGCGGCGGCAGCGTCGTGAGCATCACGATCACCATCGCGATTCCCAGCTGCCGGGCAAGCGGCATGCGCGGCTTCCTGAGGCCGTAGACGATGCCAACGGCAAGCGAGCCGAGCGAATAGCCGGCGAGCACGAGGCTCGCAGCATTGGGTGCGCCCAGGGCCTCGCAATAGGCGATCACCGAAACCTCGGCCGTCCCGAAGATCACGCCGACGGCGAGGAGGAGGAGGGTGATCGTCCGCACCACCGGGATCTGGATGGCGGCGCGACCGCCGCGCGAGGCGTGCGGATGCGGCACCGGCTCCGTGCGCCGCTGGACGACGAACAGTGCCGTGCCGAGCGCGAGCAGCAGCGCCGCCGCGAGCGGTCCGGCCTCGGGGAACAGCGACAGCGACAGGCCGATCGCCAGCACCGAGCCGAACATGTAGGTGACCTCGTCGAGGATCGACTCGAACGCGAAGGCGGTGTGGAGCTCAGGCATGCCGTGGTAGAGCGCGGTCCAGCGGGCGCGGACCAGCGCCGCCATGCTCGGCATCACGCCGGCGAGGAAGGCGGCGACGTAGAAGGCCCAGTCCGGGCCGCCGGCCGCCGCATTGGCGACGAGCGCCAGCAGCGCCGCCACCGCCACCACCGTCGCCGGCACCACCACGCGCGCCTGGCCGTGGCGGTCGATGAAGCGGGAGATGCGCGGCGAGACCAGGGCATTGGTGACGGCGAACGTCGCGGCCACCGCGCCCGCCATCCCGTAGCGGCCATGGGTCTGGCTGATCATGGTGACGATGCCGATCGTCACCATCGGCAAGGGCAGGCGCGCGAGGAATCCCGCCGCACAGAAGGCGGCCGCGCCCGGCACGCGGAAGATCTGGACATAAGGATTCGCCATGACGCATTCCCTTGGCACAGGTCCATGACGTTCCCAAGGACGGAAAAGCTGGCCCAAGCCGGAAAGCCGGGCCCTAGGACGAAATGGCAGGCAGCGGGTCGCGTACCGGCGCGGCGGGCGCCGGCTCCGGAGGGAGGGCTACTCGAGCACGATCGCCGAGAGCAACCGCCCGTAGTCCGCCTCGCCGCGGTGGGTGGCGCGGCGATAGGAGTAGAAGCGCTCCTCGTCGGCATAGGTGCAGAGGCCGAGATCGGCGGCGAGGACGCCGGCGGCCGTGAGCCGCGACGCGATGAAGGCCGGCAGGTTCAGAAAGGCATGGCCGGGCCGCGTCGCCGGCACGAAGAAGGCGCTATAGGCGGGGCTGACCTTGATGAAGGCCTCCATCAGTTCCTCGCCGACCTCGTAGTTGCGCTGGCTGATCATCGGCCCGATGACCGCGACGATGTGCTGGCGCTTCGCGCCGAGCGTCTCCATCGTCCGGATGGTGGATTCAAGGATGCCGCCGAGGGCGCCGCGCCAGCCGGCATGGGCCGCGGCGACGACATGCGCCGCCGGATCGGCGAACAGCACCGGACCGCAGTCGGCCGTGCCGATGCCGACCGCGACGCCGCGCTTGGCGGTCACCACAGCATCGGCCTTCGGCCCCTCCCCCGGCTCCCAGACCTTGTCGACGACCACCGCGACGTCGCCATGGACCTGGTAGGGCGTGGCGAGGCGATCCGGCCCGACGCCGAGGGTGCGAGCCGCCCGCGCCCGGTTCTTGAAGACGAATCCCTTGTCGTCCTTCGAGCCCACGCCGCAATTGAGGCTGCGATAGATGCCGGACGAGACGCCGCCGGCCCGGGTGAAGAAGGCATGGCGGATACCGGGCGACGCCTCGAGCAGACCGTGGGTCAACGGCTTGGGCTTGATGGTCTCGCCGCTCCAGGCAACCGTCCCCGATCTCAGCATGGCTACGCCTCTACGCTCCGTCCGCGGTCCCATCGTCGTCGAAGCCGGGAAGCGCCGCAAGGCCGGAATGCGAGATGCCGAGAACCTTGAACAAGGTCCCCATGGCCTCCGGCGCGGTCAGCCGGTGCGTGGCGGACGCGATCGCCGCAGCCGCACCCGCATCCTTGCCGGCGGCAAGACGCCCCGCCCGGGCGGCGATGCCGAGCCGGGCGAGGAACGCACCCTGGGTCAGCAGCGGCCACGCCCGCGCGCCGGCCTCCTTGGCTGCGTCGGCGAGGGCGGTGAAATCGACATGGGCGGTGAGGTCCGCCTCCCCCGGCTCGGCAAGCGGATCGGCGGAGGCGTGGCGCCGCATCGCCTGCAGCGTGTCGCCGAAGGCGGGACCGGCGTAGCCGTAGTCGATCGCGAGCAGCGCCCCGCCGTCGCGCGCGAGCCGGCTGGCGAGCGCCGCCATGATCGCGGTCGCGGCGGGTGAGACCTCGAGAACGGACGCCCTGCTCCCCCCGGCGAGGACGGGCGATGGCAGTGATGGCCCGGCGCCCTCGACCGGCCGGAGGCCGAAGGCGAGCCGCCCCGCGTCGTCAAGGCCGACCATGCGCTCGGCCCAGCCATCCCCGGTCCGGACGTACTGGCGGACCGGCAGGGCGTCGAAGAACTCGTTGGCGACGATGAGCGCCGGACCGGGCGGCAGCGTGTCGATGGCGGCGTGCCACGTCACGCCGTGGCCAGCGAGGGTCGCTTCCTGGATGGCGCGGAGCCGCGGGCTGGTCTCGACGAGGTGCACCCCGGCCGCCGCGAGGAACGCCGGCCGGACGCGCGCGGCGCGGAGGAGGTCCGCCATCAGCGTGCCGCGGCCGGGGCCGAGCTCGGCGAGGACGAAGGACGGCGGGGAGCCCATCGCCATCCAGCTCGACACCGCCCAGAGCCCGATCAGCTCCCCGAAGACCTGGGACACCTCCGGCGCCGTGACGAAGTCGCCGCTGCGGCCGAACGGCTCGCGGACCATGTAGTAGCCGTGCTCAGGGTCGCCGAGGCACATCGCCATGTACTCGGCGATCGTGATCGGCCCGGTGCGGGCGACCAGCGCTGCGATGCGCACGCCGAGCGGCGTCACGCCGCAGCGCTTCCGGCGGGCTTGCGGCTGGAGGCCCAGACCATGAGGACGATGCCGGCGACGATCATCGGGATCGACAGCAGCATTCCCATGGTGAGGCCGCCGGCGAGATAGCCGATCTGGATGTCGGGCTCGCGGAAGAACTCGGCGGTGGTGCGGGCGACGCCGTAGCCGGCGGCGAAGGCGCCCGAGACGAAGCCCGGCTGCTGCAGCTTGCCCATCCGGTTGGTGAGCAGGCGCAGCACGAGGAACAGGACGAGCCCTTCGAGGAGGGCCTCGTAGAGCTGGCTTGGGTGGCGCGGGTCGGGGCCGCCATTGGGGAACACGATGGCCCAGGGCACATCGGTCACCCGGCCGAACAGCTCGCCATTGATGAAGTTGGCGAGCCGGCCGAGGAACAGGCCGAAGGTGACCGAGGGGGCGATGACGTCGATCAGCGACCAGGTCGGGATCTTCCGGACGCGGGCGAAGATCACCATGGCGAGCACGGTGCCGAGGAAACCGCCATGGAAGGACATGCCGCCGTGCCAGAGGGCGAAGATCTCGAGCGGGTTCTCCATGAACCGCGGCAGGTCGTAGAACAGCACGTAGCCGATGCGACCGCCGAGGATGATGCCGACGGCGCACCAGACGACGAAATCGTCGATGTCGAGGGGCTTCATCGGCGGGCCGGCCGGGCCCCAGATCGCGGCGTTCCGAACCAGCGACTTGGCGTACCACCAGCCGAGGAAGATCCCGACGATATAGGCGAGCGCGTACCAGCGGATCACGACCGGGCCGACTTCGACCAGCACCGGGTCGATGGCCGGAAAGGGTATGGCGAACAGCGTCATCGGGCCTCTCGTCCGTCCACCGCCCCCGAGGCGCACGGCGCCGCCCTTGTCGCATCGCTTCCGCAATGCGGCAAGACCGCTTGCGATCACGTCGCGCTGACCATAATTACTGGCGAAGCGCCATCCGCGCCTGAAGGAGGCAAGTCCCATGACCCAGACATCGAACCGGCTGTTCGACGAACTGGCCCGCCTGATGACGGATGCCGCCAATGTCGCCCAGGGCGCGCAGCGCGAGGCGTCCACCGCGCTCCGCAGCCAGGCCGATCGCTGGATCAACGATCTCGACCTCGTCCGCCGCGACGACTTCGAGGCGGTGCGGGAGATGGCGTCGCGGGCCCGGGCCGAGAACGAGCGTCTCGCCGAACGCGTCGCCGCGCTCGAGGCGAAGCTGGCGGAGCTGACCGTCAAGGACGATATCGGCGCGGAGCCCGGTGCGGGCGAGCCGGCCAGCGACTGAGCGCCGCCCATGCGGGGCACCCCCGCGACAGGCTCGGCACGGACGGAAAGCTGGCGAAGCCTTCTGTGAAAAACCACATTCGTCTGCAACGAATGGTGGCTCCGTCACATACGGCCCCTATATACTGATTCTTAATGGAGATTCGGGTCGGCGCACCCGCTCTTCGCTTTCGCGCAGGCCCTCGGGCCGATCCGCCGCGGCAATGCGACACACACGCGTCCAAGGCCTCGTGCATGACCCTTATCGACTTCGAGCAGGACCGCCAATCGCATCCGGTCGATGTGATCGAGCAGATCGCGGCCCTGAATGACTGGACGTTCGAGCGCGCTGGTGATGACGAGATCACCATCTCCGTCGCCGGCGGCTGGGCCGACTATCACGTCTCCTTTTCCTGGATGGAAGACCGCGAGGCCATCCACCTCGCCTGCGCCTTCGACCTCAAGGTGCCGGAGGCGCGCAAGCTCGAAGTGATGCGCCTCATCACCTCGGTCAACGAGCAGCTCTGGATCGGCCATTTCGACCTGTGGAGCTCGGAAGGGGTGGTCATGTTCCGCCAGGCGCTGCTGCTGTCCGGCGGTGCCGAGCCGAATGCCCACCAGGTCGAGCGGCTGCTGATCACTGCAATCGAGGCCTGCGAGCGCTACTTCCAGGCGTTCCAGTTCGTCGTCTGGGCCGGCAAGGACGCCACCGAGGCGCTCGAAGGCGTGCTGTTCGAGACCGTCGGCGAGGCCTGACGCGCTCAGCGCAGCCGCCGCGCCAGCGTCATCCCGTCGCCGACCGGCAGCAACACCACATCGATGCGGTCATCCACGGCGAGCTTGGCATTGAGCGCGCGGATCGCCTCCACCCCCGGCTCGCTCCGGCTCGGATCGATGATGTTGCCGCCCTGCAGCATGTTGTCGAAGACGATCAGCCCGCCGACGCGGACCAGCCGGAGGCACGCCTCGTAGTAGTCGTCGTACTCCGGCTTGTCGGCGTCGATGAAGGCGATGTCGAAGGTGCCCGCCTGCCCATCGTCGAGCAGCGCCGCAAGGGTTTCGAGCGCCGGGGCTATACGGAGATCGATCTTCTCCGCGACCCCGGCTTCCTGCCAGTGCTCGCGGCCGATGCCGGTCCATTCCTCGCTGACGTCGCAGGCGACGAGCGTCCCGCCATCGGCCAGCGCCAGCGCCGTGACCAGGGCGCTGTAGCCGGTGAAGGTTCCGACCTCCAGCGCCCGGCGGGCGCCGATCAGGCGGACGAGGAACGCGAGGAAATGCCCCTGCTCGGGCGCAATCTGCATCCCGGCATTGCGCATCCTGCCGGTGGCTTCGCGCAGCTTCGCGGCCACCGGATGCTCGGGGGAATGAGCCTGGACGACATAGTCGTTGAGGACGGAGCTGAGACCGATCGATCCGCGGGACATGGGGACTCCTTCTTCAGCCGCGAGGGGGCGCGATCACCGTCGTCGCCGGGATCACCGGCAGCGGCGGGACCTTCCTGCCGAGGGTGAAAAGACGCTGCAGCACGGTGAGCTCCGGCTCCGGCGTCTTGGCGATGTCGGTGTAGGACACCACGATCCCGCGATCATCGGCATGGATGCGGAAGAAATTGAGGCGGAAGACCGGATAGTAGACCGCCGGGAGGTAGCCGAAGCGGACCGGCACCCGGTGGAGGATCTTGAGCCAGGTGCCGAGATTGGCGATCACCCGGCCGTCGGGCTCGGTCTCGAGGAAGGCGTGGTGGGTGTGGCCGAAGAGGTAGACCGCGACCTCGGGATGCTCGCCAAAGACGGTCCGGGCGCGCTGCTTGTAGGGTTCGTCCGAATGGCCCGCGACCGAGCTGACCTCGGCGCCCGTGATCTGGAAGCGGCGGAGCGTGTTGCGGATGTCGTGCAGCACCACCACCCCGGGGATCGCCACCACGAGCATGAAGAACATGATGAGCATGTTCACCGCAATCAGCACATGGAGGATGTTGCCGACGAAGCCGAGCGCGCGGAACAGCGGGTTGTTGAGGAAGATGTTGCTGTCGATGACGCCGGCGAGCCGCAGCCCCTCGGTGACCACCGCGGCGAGGGTGAAGACGAAGAGGAGCAGGAAGATCGAGGCGACCGCCCGGATCACCCACCACATCTCGCGGTAGAAGTAGTTCGACAGGATCCAGTCTGGGATCTGCTCGGTGGCGACCGAGCGGATGTCCTTGAGCCAGGTGCCGCGCCCGAAGGACGACAGCCGGCTCGCCCCGGCCACCACCGTCTCGGTGATGAAGTAGCCGACCGGCAGGGCGTAGAGATTGCCGTAGTCGGGCGAGGCGTTGTAGGGGTCCGACTGCTGGCCGTGCTCGATCCAGACCGCGCGCTCGCCCAGCTCGCGCTTGAGGTGCTCGGAGACATCGAGGCGGATGTTGTAGGCGGCGAGCTTGGGGGCGAAGCCGGGATCGCAGGCAAGGTCGTAGTCGTGGTTTCCGGCCATCATGGTGATGGCGACCTTCTCGCCGGTGCGCCGGAGCTGGTCGAAGACCGGCTGGTGGTCGGCGATGATCTTGTCGAGCTTCGCCTCGCCGGTGACGGTGGTCGTCTCCCAGAAGCCGAAGGTGTCGCCAGCGATGATCAGCTCGGCGTCCTCGCCCTTCTGCTCGAGCTCCTTGAGGAAGACGATGAACTCGTCCGCGAAATCGCAATGGCGGAGTTCGCCGTCGCCGCCGAAGTGAAGGTCGCTTACGAAATAGAGGACTTGCGCCATTCACCCGGCTCCCTGACGGCGATTCCCGAGGGAGATTACCCCGAAACGCAACAGCGTCACGTCGACGGCGTATTGGTGGGGCTCTGCGCCCGCTTGGACCTTGCGCGCTCGATGCCGAGCCGATGCTCGCGCCAGATTACGAACAGGCCGGCGGCGATGACGATCCCGGCACCGAGGAGCACGATGCCGCTCGGCCAGGTGGCGAAGACCACCACCGAGACGATCAGCGCCCACAGCATCGAGGTGTAGTCGAACGGGGCGATCAGTGAGGCGTCACCGAAGCGGTAGCTCTGGGTAAGGAACACCTGGCCGAGGCCGCCGAAGATGCCGGAGGCGATCATCATGGCAAGGTCCACGCCGGTCGGCACCGCCCAGCCGAAGGGCACCGTCGCCAGCGAGAACAGGGCCGTGAACAGCGAGAAATAGACGACGATGGTGGCGGCGCTCTCGTAGCGCACGAGGCTCCGCACCTGGGTCGCGGCGAGCGCACCGAGGACGGCGCCGCCGATGGCGAAGCCGGCACCGACGACATTGTGCTCGGAGCGCTCGGCCGCACCCGGCACCACGTAGTCGGAGAGGATGACGAGGACCCCGACGAGGCCGACCACCACCGCGGACCAGCGGTAGACGTGCACCTTCTCGCCGAGGAGCACGACGGCGAACACCACGGTGAGGAGCGGCGCGGCATAGCCGATCGCCGTCGCATCGGCGATCGGCAGCAGCGACAGCGCGGTGAAGCCGCAGAACATCGCCGCGGCGCCGGCGACCGAGCGGATCAAGTGCTGGCCGATATGGCGGGTGTGGAAGACGGTCGGCAGGTCGCCGCGCCAGCCGACCCAGATGAACACCGGGATGATCGCGAAGAAGCTGCGGAAGAAGGTCAGCTCGCCAATCGGGTAGCGCTCGCTGGCGAGCTTGATGAGCGTCGCCATGCCCGTGAATGCCAGGGTCGATGCGACCTTGAGCGCTATGCCGAGATAGGGCCGCGCGGGTTCGGGGGCGTCCATGGATATGAAGCCAGACACCACAATGGCCGCAGAGTCGCAAGGGGAAGCGGGTAAATTGTCGCCTCCCGGTGAAACTTTCCGCCCGCGACTGACGAAGACGTTACGTGACAGCCGCGCCGCCGCGGACCTATCTGCACGCCATGCGAGGACCAGCCGCCATGCCTGCCGCTCCGACGCTCACCCGGAAGCTGCCCTGGAACGACCGGGCCGGACGCTTCGCGCCGCTCAAGGCCGCGGTGCTCGTCCTGGTCGCGCTACCGGCACTGCACCTCCTCTACCGCGCCTGGAGCGGCGAGCTCGGGGCGCGGCCCCTGACCGAGGCGATCCACGTGCTCGGCGACTGGACGATCTACCTGCTCCTGATCACGCTGGCGGTCACGCCGGCCCGGCGCCTCCTCGACTGGCCGAAGCTGATCCAGGTGCGCCGCATCCTCGGCCTTTCGGCGCTGTTCTACATCCTCGCCCATTTCAGCCTCTACGTGGTCGATTCCCGCCTCGACCTCGGCTTCGTCGCCAGGGAGATCGTGCTCCGCGTCTACCTGCTGGTGGGCTTCACCGCCCTTCTCGGGCTGGTGGCGCTCGGCGTCACCTCGACCGACGGCATGATCAAGCGGCTCGGCGCGATCCGCTGGAACCGCCTCCACCGGCTGATCTACGTCATCACCGCGCTCGCCCTCCTCCACTACTTCATGCAGTCGAAGATCGACGTCACCCAGCCTGTGCTGATGACCGGCTTCTTCCTGTGGCTGATGGGCTACCGGGCGATGGCCGCCCGCGGCTACAAGGACGGGCTGGTGCCGCTGCTGGCACTCTCGATCACCGCCGCGCTCGCGACCGCGGCGGTCGAAGCCGCCTGGTACGGGCTCGCCACCGGCGTCGGCGCCTGGCGGCCGCTCCTCGCCAACCTCGACTTCAGCTATTCGATCCGTCCGGCCTGGTGGGTGCTGGCCGCCGGCCTCGGGGTGACGATCGTCTCCGAGGCAAGGCGGCGGATGAAGCACACCGGCGCGGCCTCGGGCCGGACCGCACCCGGCCGCGCCTGAACTTTCCTTCCACGCGGCGCCTTGGCATAATCGCCCCTGATTTGGCGCGCCGGCCGCGGCCGGCCATGGAGGGCGGAATCATGAGGATTGCGACGGTTGCGCTGGTCTGCACGCTCGGGGCGGCGACGATGCTGTCCGGGTGCCTGACAACCCCGGAAGGCAAGGGCGCGGTGGTCGGCGGCGCCATCGGCACCGCGGTCGGCGGCATCGCCTCCGGCTCGCTCGGCGGGGCCCTGGTCGGCGGCGCC
>JAEVZM010000005.1 GCA_023392225.1 Pseudomonadota bacterium | reverse complement strand
TGCCCATCCTGCGCAACGCCGACCAGATGAGCTTCGCCGACATCGAAAAGAAGATCGCCGAGTTCGGCAAGAAGGCTGCCGAGGGCAAGCTGGGCATCGAGGAGATGACCGGCGGCACGTTCTCGATCAGCAACGGCGGCACCTTCGGCTCGATGATGTCCACGCCCATCATCAACCCGCCGCAGTCGGCCATCCTGGGGATGCACAAGATCCAGGATCGCCCGATGGCCGTGGCAGGGAACGTCGAGATCCGGCCGATGATGTATCTCGCGCTGACCTACGACCACCGCATCGTGGACGGCAAGGAGGCGGTGTCGTTCCTGGTGCGCGTCAAGGAAGGCATCGAGGACCCCCGTCGCCTGCTGCTGGGGATTTAGCAATATGGCCCAGAGTTTCGATCTCGTCGTGATCGGCGGCGGGCCGGGGGGCTACGTCTGCGCCCTCCGCGCCGCCCAGCTCGGCCAGAAGGTCGCGGTGGTGGAAAAGCGTGCCACCCTCGGCGGCACCTGCCTCAACGTCGGCTGCATCCCCTCCAAGGCGCTGCTCGTCTCCTCGGAGAATTATTCCGCCACGCAGCACGCCTGGGCCGAGCACGGCATCAAGGTGGCCGGGGTGGAGCTGGATCTCGCGCAGATGCAGGCGCGCAAGGGCGAGGTCGTCACCTCCAACGTCAAGGGCGTCGAGTTCCTCTTCCGCAAGAACAAGGTCACCTGGCTGAAAGGCGCGGGCCGCATCGCCGCCCCTGGCAAGGTCGAGGTCGCCGGCACCACCTATGAGACGAAGAACATCGTCATCGCGACCGGCAGCGACAGCACGCCGCTGCCGGGCGTCGAGGTGGATGAGAAGCAGGTCGTCACCTCCACCGGCGCGCTGGAGCTCGGGAAGGTGCCGGGCCATCTGGTGGTGATCGGCGGCGGCGTGATCGGGCTCGAGCTCGGCAGCGTCTGGCGCCGCCTTGGCGCCGAGGTGACGGTGGTGGAGTTCCTCGACCGGATCGTGCCCGGCATGGATGCCGAGATCAGCCGGAACTTCGAGCGCATCCTGACGAAGCAGGGCCTCAAGTTCCGCCTCAAGACCAAGGTGACGGCGGCGAAGAAGTCGAAGGACGGCGTGACGCTGAGCGTCGAGCCCGTCGGCGGCGGCAAGGCGGAGGAGATCAAGGCCGATGTCGTGCTGCTCTCGATCGGCCGCCGCGCCTACACCGAGGGCCTCGGCGCGAAGGAGGCCGGCGTCGCGCTCGATGAGCGCGGGCGCGTGAAGACCGATGACCACTTCGCCACGAACGTCCCCGGCATCTGGGCGATCGGCGACGTGATCGAGGGCGCCATGCTCGCCCACAAGGCGGAGGACGAGGGCGTCGCGGTGGCCGAGATCATCGCCGGCCAGGCCGGCCACGTGAACTACGGCGTGATCCCGGCGGTGGTCTATACCCATCCCGAGATCGCCTCGGTCGGCAAGACCGAGGAGGAGCTGAAGGCCGCCGGGGTCGAATACCGCGTCGGCAAGTTCCCGATCTCGGCCAATGGCCGCGCCCGCGCCATGCTCGAGAAGGACGGCTTCGTGAAGGTGCTGGCCGATGCCGCCACCGACCGCGTGCTCGGCGTCCACATCATGGGGCCCTTCGCCGGCGAGCTGATCGCCGAGGCCTGCGTGCTGATGGAGTTCGCCGGCGCCGCCGAGGATCTCGGCCGCATCTGCCACGCCCACCCGACGCTGTCGGAAGCGGTCAAGGAAGCCGCGCTCGCCGCCTGGTGGAAGCCGATCCACATCTAGGTCCCGCCCACCTCCGGGAGAGGCCCGGCATCGCCGGGCGCCTCGCGCGAACGGCCAAAGTCGACGGGACGCCCGAGGTCATCGGACGTCCCGTCTCCTGGAGGCTCTGGATCAGGCGACTAGTCGGTCTCCGCCACGGCTTCCTCCCGCGGGGCGACCGGTACGAGCACCGCCTGCGCATCCGCCAGCCGAACCGGGTCGAGCGTCGAGGCCGGGGCCGCGACGTCTTCCTGCGTGGCCGGCGGGGTCACCGCCGCGCTCACGTGGCTCTTGTGGAAGTCACAGGCGCTTGCCGCAACACCCGCCCCGGCAACGATGCCGAACGCGGCGAGCGTGGTCAGGGAAGTCGACATGAGCTTCATGGGACGTCCTTTCGACCGTGATCGGGCGAGGGGAGGTCAGTCCCGCCCGTCGCCAAGCCTATCCCGCATCGCCTGGGCCACAAGCGCGGGTCGTTCACAATGCCGCGATCCGCGTCGGGCGGGCTGCCAAGATGTCGCAGGCAGGCGCCTCGTCCCTCCCGCGTTTCCGCTAGGTCGGCGCGCGGCCCGGCAGTAAGCACCCGCTTCGTGATCAGCGCCGTTCTCATCTTCTCCGCCACCTACCTGGTGATGGCCGTAGGCAAGCTGCCGGGCTATCGGCTCGACCGTGCCGGCGCGGCCTTGCTCGGCGCGGCACTGATGGTCGCCGTCGGCGCGCTCACCATCGACGAGGCATACTCGGCGATCGACCTCGAGACGATCACGCTGCTCCTCGGCATGATGATCGTCGCCGCCAACCTCCGGCTCTCCGGCTTCTTCCGGATGGTCGAGGCCTTCGTCATCGCCCGCGCCCGGCATCCGTTGGTGCTGCTCTCGGCGATCGTGGTGGTCGCCGGTTTCTTCTCGGCGCTCCTCGTCAACGATACGATTTGCCTGGTGATGACGCCGATCGTGCTCGGCCTCGTCCGGCGGCTCGAGCGGAACCCGGTGCCGTACCTCCTCGCCGTCGCCATGGCCTCGAACGCGGGCAGCGTCGCCACCATCACCGGCAATCCGCAGAACATGATCATCGGCACGCTCGCCGGCATCTCCTATGGCGATTTCGCGCGCGCCCTGACTCCGGTGGCGATCGCCGGCCTCGTGATCACGATCGTCCTTGTCGCTGTCCTCCATCCCCGCGAGTTCCTCACCCGCGACCGCCTGCCGGTGCCGCGGCTCCGGCCGAGCCGCCCCAACCGCGCCCTGGTGGCGAAGACGCTCGGCGTCCTTGCTGCGATGGTCGGCCTGTTCCTCGCCGGCTATCCGCCCGCCGGCGTCGCCATCCTCGGCGGCGGCGTCCTTCTCTTCACCCGCCGGATCAAGGCGGAGAAGGTCTATCTCGACATCGACTGGCCGCTGCTGGTCATGTTCGCCGGCCTGTTCGTCGTGGTCGCCGGGTTCGACAAGGCGGTGATCGGGCCCGAGGCGCAGGCCCTGGTCGCCCGGCTGAACCTCGCCGACGCCGTCAACCTCACCGGCGTCACGGTCGTCCTCTCGACGCTGGTCAGCAACGTCCCGGCGGTCCTTGTCCTCCAGCCCTTCGTCGCGCCGCTGGCCGACCCCGAGAAAGCCTGGCTGGTGGTCGCCATGGCGGCGACGCTCGCCGGAAACCTGACGCTGGTCGCCTCGGTGGCCAACCTCATCGTGGCGCAGAAGGCGCGCTCGGGCGGGGTGGCGATCTCGTTCGCGGCGCACCTTCGGGTCGGCGTGCCGATGACGCTGCTGTCGCTGCTGTTCGGGCTGTGGTGGCTGTCCTGAGCCGGGCCGGACGACGCTACTCCGGTGCGGTCAGCGTGAAGGTCCGCTCGGCGAGCTTCCGGTCTGCCTGCCAGATCTCGAAATGCCAGGATCCGGGGAGTGCTTCCCACGGTGCTTCGAGGTAGTAGCCGAGATAGTCCGGCACGCCGATCGTCTTGTCGCGGGTGAAGCGCACGGTGCGGATCGGCTCGGCCGCCTCCGGGTCGGCAAGGCCGGGCTCGGGCGCGGTCACGACGAAATCGAGCGCGACCGTCTCGCCATGCGGCGCCCCGACCACGACGTAGCGGAAGCCGAAATCGGTGCCGAGCGTCGCCGCGACCGTGGTGCCGGCTTCGATCAGGGTCGCCTTGGTCACCGGCACGGTCTCGCCGCCCGGTGCGTTCGGGTCGACCATCGCCTCGCCGGTCTCGGTGGTGAATGTGCCGGTCTCGAGCACGTCGACGCGCTCGACCGTCGGCTCGGCCGCATGGGCGGCGAGGGGCAGGGCGATCAGGATCGAGGCAATCGTCGCCAGGCGCATCGCATCCCTCCCCCGAGATGACCGGTCCCGGCAGCATAGCCGCCGGGGCCGGGATTTGCACGTAGCTCCGGTCGGGCTGTCAGCCGTGGCCGAGCACCGGGTGCGGGCGATACGGCGCCTCGAGCGCGGCCACCTCCTCCGGTGTGAGCTTCAGCGTGAGCGCGGCGAGGGCGTCGGCGAGTTGATTGGGCTTGGTGGCGCCGACGATCGGCGCGGTCACGCCGGGCTTCTGCAGCAGCCAGGCGAGCGCCACCTGGGCGTTGGGCACGCCGCGCGCGGCGGCGATCTCGCCGACCCGCTCGACGACCTCGAAATCGTCGTCGGCGTAGTACATGCGGTGGGCGAAGTCGTCGCTCCGCGCCCGCGTCGTCTCGCCCATGTCCTGCCGGCGCCGGTTGCCGGCGAGGAAGCCGCGGGCGAGCGGGCTCCACGGGATGATGCCGATGCCGCGGTCCATGCAGAGCGGGATCATCTCGCGCTCCTCCTCGCGATAGACCAGGTTGTAGTGGTTCTGCATGGTCACGAAGCGCGACAGGCCGAGCCGGTCCGAGGTGTCGAGCATGGTCGCGAACTGCCACGCATACATCGAGGAGGCGCCGATATGGAGCGCCTTCCCGGCCTTCACCACGTCGCTCAGCGCCTCGAGCGTCTCCTCGATCGGGGTCTCGGGGTCGAAGCGGTGGATCTGGTAGAGGTCGACATAGTCCATGCCGAGACGGCGGAGCGAATCGTCGATGGCGTGCATGATGTGCTTGCGCGACAGGCCGCGCTCGTTGGGGCTGTCGCCCATCGCCATGTGGACCTTGGTGGCGACCACCACGGCCTCGCGCCGGACGCCGAGCTCGCGGAGCGCCCGCCCCGTCACCTCCTCGCTGACGCCGCGCGAATAGATGTCGGCGGTGTCGAAGAAGTTGATGCCGCCGTCGAGAGCCTGCTTCACGAAGGGCACCGACTGCTCGTAGTCCAGCACCCAGTCGCGCCATGCCTTGGAGCCGTAGCTCATCATGCCGAGGCAGAGGCGCGAGACCTTGAGGCCGGTCGAGCCGAGATTGACGAAGTCCATGGCGGATATCCGGGGCGGTTGGGGTGGGTAACCGAAGTCTACCCCTTGCCGGCCCGATGGCAAATCGGGGTCGCCGGCTTCCGCTCGGCGCCGTTCGAGGCTATGCCCGAAAGACTGCAACCGGGGAGGGTTTCGCCATGACCTACGTCGCCGCCGCCGACCGCTACACGCAGAGCCCCTATCGCCGCTCGGGCCGGAGCGGCATCGACCTGCCGGCGATCTCGCTCGGGCTGTGGCAGAACTTCGGCGGGGTCGACAATTATGAGGTGGCGCGCGCCATGCTCCGCCGCGCCTTCGACCGCGGCGTCTGCCAGTTCGACCTCGCCAACAATTACGGCCCGCCCTTCGGCTCGGCGGAGGAGAACTTCGGCCGCATCCTCGACGCCGATCTCCGCCCCTATCGCGACGAGCTGTTCATCTCGACCAAGGCGGGCTGGGACATGTGGCCCGGCCCCTACGGCAATTTCGGCTCTCGGATGTATCTGGTGGCGAGCCTCGACCAGAGCCTCCGCCGGATGGGGCTCGACTATGTCGACGTGTTCTACCACCACCGGCCGGACCCGGCGACGCCGCTCGAGGAGACGATGGGCGCGCTCGCCCATGTCGTGAAGTCCGGCAAGGCGCTCTATGCCGGCATCTCGCAGTACCGGCCGGCGGAGACCAGGGCGGCCGCGGCGATGCTCCGCGACATGGGCGTGCCGCTTCTCATCCACCAGCCGAACTACTCGATGCTCGACCGCTGGATCGAGGACGGGCTGCTCGACACGCTCGCCGAGGACGGCATCGGCTGCATCTGCTTCTCGCCGCTGGCGCAGGGGCTCCTGACCGACAAGTATCTCGATGGCGTGCCGTCGGATTCCCGTGCGGCGAAGGATCATTCCCTGCAGCAGTCGCGGATCACGCCGGCTCTGGTCGACAGGCTCAACCGGCTGAATGCGATCGCCGGCCGTCGCGGCCAGAGCCTCGCCCAGATGGCGCTCGCCTGGGTGCTCCGTCAGGCGCACGTCACCTCGGCCCTGGTCGGCGCCCGCACCGTGGCCCAGCTCGACGATTCACTCGACGCCCTGAAGGCCCCGCCGCTGTCGGGCGAGGAGATCGGCGAGATCGAGATCGTCCTGGGGTGAGGGCGGCTTGGCGCCGACCTCCACCTCACCGATAGGCGAGGCTGACCCCGTCGGCGCCGAACAGCTGCACCTTGGCCGGGTCCCA
>JAEVZM010000660.1 GCA_023392225.1 Pseudomonadota bacterium | reverse complement strand
CTGATCGGCCAGAAGCCGTGGGTGGCGTTCTCGACCATGTAGATCACCGGCAGGTAGCCCATCAGGTACTGCTGCGCGTCCATGCCGAAGCCCATCTCGCCGGCGATGACGGAATCCAGCACCTCGGGGCTGATGTCGAAGGTGTAGAGCTTCAGCTTGCCGAACAGCTCCTTCTCGCGGAAATACGGGATCAGCGGGTTGGCCGCACCTGCGCCCATGGCGAAGACCGCCTGCACGTCGGGATGCGCCGACAGATAGGCCTCGGTGCGGCGGGTGATGTCTGCAGGGTCCGGCGTGACGGCGACCACCTCGGTGCCGCCGCCCGACGGCTTCAGCCCGTCGTTCAGGCCGCGGCAGCGGTCGTCGAGGCTGACATTGCCGACCTCGTGGTTGATGCAGACGACCTTGAGGATGCCGTCCTTGCCGAGAAGGGCCCCGGCACGCTTGCCGGAATCGTATTCCGACACCGTGCCGACATAGAAGGTGACGCCCATCTCCTCGCCGGGGATCTCGCCGGAGTCGATGTTCATCACCGGGATGCCGGCGGCGAGCGCCCGCGTCACCGGGCCACGCATCGCGTCCGCGTCGGCGATCGAAACGATGATGCCGTCCGGCTGGGCGGCGACGGCCGCGTCGATCAGGCGGGCGTGCTCGACCTCGTCGAAGACCTGGGGCGAGATGTACTGGACCTGGGCGCCGGTCAGTGCGGCGGCATCGTCAACGCCACGCTTCACCACCGACCAGTACGGGTCGGATGCCGAGCCGTGCACCACGACGGAGATCTTGACGTCCTTGGGATCCTTGAGGCCTTCGGCATAGGCGGTCGTTGCCGCCACGCCGATCGCGAGTGCTGCGATCGCAGATTTCATCATGCGCTTCATCACCAGTCTCCCCTCTGATGGCCGGAGCTACCCGAGCCGGTTCAAGACATTCCCAGTCACCCTCTGCACGTCCGGGTCACGGTCGAGCCCATAGGCCCAGTCCGTGGTCCCGGCATTGAAGACTTCCCCGCCGCCACCGTGGCGGAAGGTGCCCATGACGGCATGGCCGTTGGTGTATTGCGCGATGCCCTCCGGCGTCACCGCGCCGAGCAGCGTCTCGACGGTGAACTCAAGGTCGCCGAGTCCGGTGGCGTCGTAGGTCATCGGGACCACGCCCTCGTGCCCGTCCGGACCGTTCGAGACGAGATGGGCCGGCGCCGTGGCCAGCACCTCGAGATTCGCCGGCGTGCCGCCCGAGCCGATCGCGTAGGGGACGCCGTCGCGGAAGCCGAGCTCGCAGCCGTCGACCTCGTAGGCGACGATGTAGGAGCCGAGGCCGAGCGGATCGCCATAGCGCAGGCTCGTCCCCTCGAAGGCCCAGTGCTTCGGCCGGTGCACGGTATAGGCGCCGGTGCTCGCCGGCACGCAGCTGCCGAAGCGGATATAGCCGCCGCGGCAGAAGGAAAGGCCGGTCATCAGGCTCTCCGGCCGACCGACCAGCGGATCGGACCAGATGCCGGAGAGCTCGCGCTGGCGCTCGGTGCCCATCACCGGGTCGTTCTGCCGCGCGGCGTATTTGTGGCAGACCATGGTGTCGCCGCCGTCCTCGTAGCGGACCTGCCAGTAGACCGCGTTGCCGGAGAACATGGCGAGGTTGCCGCCGCGGCCGAGATGGGCATCGACGGCGTCACGCATCCCCCACGACCAGTATTCGTCATGGCCGACGCTGAGATAGAGCCGGTAGGGATCAAGGAGCCCTTCGCGGAACTCGACGTCGCTGTTGATCGCATAGTCGAAGCGGTAGCCCGCCGCTTCCGCCCAGGCCACGAACCGTCGTTCCCAGTTGTGCCAGCCGGCGGAGGTGTTCCACAGCGGCACCTTGTGCTCGGCGAGGTAGCGGTGAAGCCGCTTGTGGTCTGGGTCAGGCTCCGGCGTGACGTTGGCGCAGCGCCCGTCGAAGCCGTCGGGATCGATGGTGCGGGTCAGGTAGCCGCGCTCGATCGGCCGCTGGAACGAAACCCGGCTGGACGTGGTGTAGAGGCACGCCCCGCCCCACTTGTTGTAGGCGTTCCAGGTGTTGGTCGAGAGCACCAGCAGCGTGCCGGTGTCCCGCGCCGGCTCCGCGGCGCGGAGCACGAAGAAGGCGTGACTGGTCGCCTCGGGACCTTCGACGCCATCGGCGACCAAGGTCACCTCGTAGAAGCCCGAGCGCCAGCCGGCCTCGGTCGGGATCGCGAAGGTCTCAGGCCAGGCGCAGCCGGTCGCATAGGCCTCGGCCGGCGCCGGATGCTCGCGGCCGGCGATGCCCGACTTCCGCCACACGACCTCGCGACGCGCCCCGATCCGGGCGACCTCGACCGAGAAGGTCGCCGCGCGCGAGGAACAGTGGAACACGACGTCCTCGCCCGCCCGGACGCTCTGCCGGCCGGGGTAGCCTTCGACCGCGAGGGACAATGTGTTGTACTCGATCATCCCGCGCGTCCTCTCCCCTCTCCTCCCGCGACCGCCTGGCTCAGGCCGCCTCGTCCGCGGTGCCGCGCCCGGCGATGTCGAACTTCTGGGCGTCGACCTCCTCCACCCCGCGGAGCTCGGCCTCGTCCATCGACATCCCACCAAGCACGACCCGTGCCGCGACACCGATATTGTGGATCATGTTGTCGATGTCGGCGTCCGTGTGCCGCGGGTTGGTGGCGACCATGACCGTGCGGTTGAGGATGTCGAGCGAGCCCGCGCACATGTCCTTCGAGTATTCCTTCCGGCACTCGGCGTTCTGCGGCATCAGGTAGGGGTTCATCGCCGGGTGGGCGGCACCCGCACCGATCAGCACCTGGTCCCATTCGGTGTAGGTGTGGCGCCCGGTCTTGCCGGCGATCACGCTCGGGAAGATCTCGGTGAAGCGCTTCGCCTGCTCGGCGGAGGGCAGAGTGTACATCACCTGCGTCGCGCAGTCGTCGTCGGGGCTGTTCATCGGCGCCGGCTTCATGCCGAGATTGTCGAGCGAGGCGGTGCCGGCGAGGATTCGCTTCTTCTCCGAGCGCATCTTCGAGACCATGTCGTCGAGGCGGTCGAGCTGGGCGTTGAGCATGGCGCCCATGATCTCGGTCGCGCGTGCCCCGTTTCCTGCGAAGGGCTTCTCGTCCTGGTCACGGCCGCTCCAGTAGAAATGACAGGGGTCGATCGCACCCTGGACGCGCTTGTGCAGGCGCTCGTCATTGACCGCGACGCCGCCGCCCTCGCCGGCGGTCATGTTCTTGTAGTAGTTGAAGCTGAACGCGCCGACGTGGCCGATGGCACCGAACTTCCTGCCCTTGTAGCCGCCGCCAACGCCCTGGCAGGCATCCTCGATGACGATCAGGTTGCGGCGCGCGGCGATCTCCATGATCGCGTCCATGTCGGCGGCCGCGCCCCACATGTGGACCGGGACCACCGCCCGGGTGCGCGGCCCGATCGCCGCCTCGACCGCCTTCGGCGAGATGGTGATCGACTCGTCGATGTCGACGATCACCGGGATAGCACCGACCGCCAGCACCGAGGTGGCCGTCGCCATGTAGGTATGCGCCGGGATCAGCACCTCGTCGCCCGGGCCGAGGCCGACGGCGATCATCGCGGCGGCGAGCGCGTTCGAGCCCGAGGCGGCCAGCGCGAAATGCTTGACGCCGAGATACTCGGCATAGCGCGCCTCGAAGCGGTCGCACTCGCCGCCGATGCCGTAGCGGAACAACGTGCCGTCGCGCAGCACCTTGGTGACTGCCTCGATCTCTTCCTCGCCGACGATGTACATGGGCTCTCCTTAGCTCTGCTTGTTATTCATGCCGCGGCGGCGCGGAGCGCGTCGCGAAGCGGCTTCATGCCGATCAGCTCGATGCCGAACGCATCGAGCCATTCCTTGATCTTCCCCGTCCGGAACAGAGCATACTCCTCCGTCCGGATGCGAGCGCCTTCGGGATTGATGGTCTCGAAGTCGCCGGGCTGGTTGAAGTGCATCGAGAGGAACGTGAGCCCCGGCTCGATGGCCTCGAAGATCGCCCGGTACGCCGTCTCGGCGTCCGTGGTCCGCGCCCAGGGCGTCTCGTGGACGATGTCGAACACCGGCTCGCCCGCCTGGCGGGCCCTGACGATCTCGGCGTCATAGCCGGCCGTGTCGAGCGGCCCGGCATAGGACGCCGGATTGTAGCGCGACAGATCCTTCACAAGGAGCATCGGCACCTTGTACTCGGCGGCGAGCCGTCGCGCGATCGCCACGAACTCGGGCATCTGGGCGGTGCCCATGTGGGCGTCGAAATGGGTGATGTCGATCCCGGCCGCGACCGCCACCTCGATCTGGGCGCGCAGCTCGGCCTCGACCGCCTCCGGCGCGGCCTTGCGGGCCCGCGGCACGTCCGGCCAGAAATAGCCTTGCTCGTCGGTGAGCCCGGCGGAGGCCGGCGGCCCGGTCAGCGGGCGCCAGCGGTACGGCACCTGCTCGCTGGTCAGGGTCAGGTGGACACCGACGTCGAGCGAGGGATCGGCGACCGCGATCGCCGCCGCTTCGGGGAACCACGGACACGGCACCATCACCGAGCCCGAGCTGCACGTGCCGAGCTTCGACAGCTCGACGAAGGCGGCATTGGCGCCGTGGGACATGCCGACGTCATCCTCGTGGATGACGACCCTCTTGGCGTTTCCGGACTCGCTCACCTCACCACTCTCCCTCATGGCTGACTTCTGGCGGCATCATGCGACCCGGGCGACGAGGTCGGTGAGATCGTCGAGCTCGATCTCGTCGCGCCGGAAATGCGCCGCCACCCGTCCCTGGGCGAGGACCGTGAGATCGTCCGCGACCGAAAGCGCATGGCGGAAATTGTGGGTGATGAGGATCACGGCCTGGCCCTGATCGCGCGCATGGACGATGTGATCGAGCACCCGGCCCGCCTGGCGGACTGCGAGCGCCGAGGTCGGCTCGTCGAGGATGAGCAGCGAGGACCCGAAGAACATGGCCCGGGCGATGGCCAGCGACTGCCGCTCGCCACCCGAGATGTTGATGCCCCGCTCGTCGAGACCCCGCTCCCAGCGGACGCCGAGGCGATGCAGCGCCGATCGCGCCATCTCGTCGGCCCGGCGGAGGTCGAGCCACTTCATCGGGCCGACGCCCTTCTGCGGCTCGCGGCCAAGGACGACGTTGCGGGTGACCGAGAGGAGCTCGCAGACCGCAAGGTCCTGGAAGACGGTGGCGATGCCACGCGACCGCGCCTGCCCGGGATTGGCGAAGCGCACCCGCTCGCCATTGAACCGCAGCTCGCCCCGATCCGGCGGGAAGACACCGGAGAGGATCTTGATCAGCGTCGACTTGCCGGCACCGTTGTCGCCGAGGAGCGCGAGGATGCGCCCGGCATAGGCCTTCAGCGAGACGTCGACCAGCGCCGTGGTGGCGCCGAAGCCCTTGGAGATGCCGACCGCCTCCATGACCGGGACTGCACCGGGAGGAATCGGCTCGATCGTGCGGCGCGACCGCGCGCTCTCCTCGGAGCCGCTGCCCGCCGGGATAGCTTTCGCTGTTGAGGAGTGGGGTTCGGTGCTCATCGGTTTCTCTCGTCCCGGTAGGCTTCGCCGCTCTGGAGCGTGACGCCGGGCTCGACGCCATCCCGCCCCGGCTGGGCCTCGCCGAGGATGGCCGCATCGGCCGCCGCGCTGTTGCGCCGGTAGCCGGCGAGCGGTCGGGAGCGGGCAAGGCGGCGCGCGACGTCGGTATTGAGGATGACCGCAAGCACCACGATCAGCCCGGTGAGGGTGCGGAAGAAGTGGCCGGGCGCCCCCGCAAGGACCAGGCCGACCTGGATCATCCCGAAGGTGATCGCGCCGAGCACGGTGCCGATGACGCTGCCATAGCCACCAGAGAGGAGCGTCCCGCCGATGACCGTCACGGCCACCGCCTGCAGCTCCATCTGCTCGCCGCGAAGCGCATCGACCGACGAGAAGCGCGCCACCTGGACGATGCCGGAAACCGCGGCGAGGCTCGAGGCGATCATGAACAGGATGATCGTCACGCGGTCGACCGGCACGCCGAGATTGCGCGCCGCCTGCGGGTTCTGGCCACAGGCCTGGATCCAGTTGCCGAACCGCGTCCGGGTGAGGAGGAAGGTGCCGAGGAGCCCGATGCCGATGAACCAGACCATCGACATGCGAAAGCCGAAGAGCAGCGGCCCCGCCATCACGTCCTTGAACAGCGGCGGAATGTCGACCGTCATCGGGAAGCCGCCGGTCAGCGAGATCAGGACGCCCCGCCAGATCAGCATCGTGCCGAGCGTGACGACGAAGGAATGGAT
>JAEVZM010000083.1 GCA_023392225.1 Pseudomonadota bacterium | reverse complement strand
GCGATGACGTGGGCGCCGGCCGCGGCGCGGCCGAGGGCGGCGGCGCGGCCGATGCCCCGCGAGGCGCCGGTGACGACCGCGACGCGGTCCGCAAGCGGTGCCGTCATCCTGCCTTGGCCACGCGCGTCAATTCGACGAGGTTCTCCGCCGACGAGGCGATCCGCTCCTCGGCTTCCGCGGCCTTCCGCCGTTCGAAGTCGGTCAGCCGGATCGGATAGTCGCCAGAGAAGCAGGCGTCGCAGAACCTGTTCTTGCCGGCCGCCCGGTTCTCCTCGCCGACCGCCCGGTAGAGACCGTCCATCGACAGGAACTCGAGGCTGTCGACCTTGATGTACTCGGCCATCTCCTTGACCGACATCCGCGAGGCGATCAGCTTCGAGCGTTCGGGCGTATCGACGCCGTAGAAGCAGGAGTGGGTCGTCGGCGGGCTCGCGATCCGCATGTGGACCTCGCTCGCACCGGCGTCGCGCACCATCTTCACGATCTTCACCGAGGTCGTACCGCGGACGATCGAATCGTCGACCAGCACCACCCGCTTGCCGGCGAGCACTGCCCGGTTGGCGTTGTGCTTGAGCTTGACGCCCATGTCGCGGATCGCCTCGCTCGGCTCGATGAACGTCCGCCCGACATAGTGGTTGCGCACGATCCCGAGGTCGAAGGGGATGCCGGCCGCCTCGCCGAAGCCGATCGCGGCGGGCGTACCGGAGTCCGGCACCGGCACCACCAGGTCGGCATCGGCCGGATATTCGCGGGCGAGCTCGGCGCCGATGCGCTTCCGCGCCTCATAGACGCCGCGCCCGGCGATGACGGAGTCGGGCCGCGAGAAATAGACATACTCGAAGATGCAGAAATGCGTCGACTTGGGCGCAAAGGGGCGCAGGCTCTCGATGCCCTGCGGCGTGATGACCACCATCTCGCCCGGCTCGACGTCGCGCACGAACCGAGCGCCGATGATGTCGAGCGCACAGGTCTCCGAGGCGAGGATCGGGGCGCCGTCGAGATCGCCGAGCACCAGCGGCCGCACCCCGCTCGGGTCCCGGGCGCCGATCATCTTCTTCGACGACAGGCAGACCAGCGACCACGCGCCCTCGATATTGTTGAGCGCGTCGATCATGCGATCGACGAGGCGGACGCCGCGACTGGTCGCGATCAGGTGCAGGATAACCTCGGTATCGGAGGTCGAGGTGAAGATCGAGCCGCGCTGCTGGAGCAAGAGCTGCAGCGACTGGGCGTTGGTGATGTTGCCGTTGTGGGCCACCGCGAAGCCGCCGCCGGCGAACTCGGCGAACAGCGGCTGGATATTGCGGTCGCTCGGGCCGCCATGGGTCGAGTAGCGGTTGTGGCCGATCGCCCGGTAGCCCGGCAGCCGATCCATCACCACGCGGCGGGTGAAGGTGTCGCCGACCAGGCCGAAATGGCGCTCGGCGTGAAAGCCGGAGCCGTCGTGTGAGACGATGCCGGCGCCTTCCTGGCCGCGGTGCTGGAGCGCGTGGAGGCCCAGCGCCGTCAGCTTCGCCGCATCCTGGTGGCCGAAGACGCCGAAGACGCCGCATTCCTCGTGAAACTTGTCGTCACTGCCGAAGGGCAGGAGCCGCTTGCCGTTCATCGACCGGTCCTTTCGCGTCCGTCCCCCGCTTGTGTCGTGGTCCCCACCCTACTGCGCACCGTGGCTGTTCTCGAACAATTGGTCGATGCTCTGCTGCTGATCGTCGGAGTAGCCCTGATCCTCCTCCGGCGCCGGCGTCTCCTCCGTCTCGCCCTGCGGCGCCGGGCTGGTTCCGTCGCCGCCGCCCTTGATCTTCTCCTGCACCCATTCCTCGAAGTCCGGCGGCAGCAGGCTGATCAGCCAGTCGCCGCCCGAGACCAGCAGCGGCATGGTCCGCGCGTTGGCCACCCATGGCGGCGGGGCGGCGACCAGGAAGTTGAAGAACCACAGCGCGACGATCACGAGGAGAATGCCGCGGAGCGCGCCGAACACGAAGCCGAGCGCCCGATCCACCGCGCCGACCCGGCTGTCGATCACGAAATCCGAGATCTTCATGGTGATGTAGCTGGCGATGATCAGCGCGACGAAGAAGATCGCCGCGGCCGATACGATCGTCGCCATCATCTTGCTGTCGAGATAAGGCTGAACCAGCGGCAGCACTTGCTTGTAGAGGAGATACGCCGCCCCGGCAGCGATCACCCAGGAGGCAACGGAAAGCACCTCCCGCACGAAGCCCCGGACCATCGCCAGCACTGCGGAAATCAGTATGACGACGACCACGATGACGTCGAGGACGGTTACCGGCATTCCCCTAACCCGCGATCAACATGCAGCGCGCGCCGCGTTCCGCGACCTGCCTAGCACACTTTGAGATGCCGCACCCGTGACATGACGCGGCGGAGCATGCCGAAATGGCGGCGCGGTGCGGCATTGTCAACAGGCGCCACGGCCAAATCGGCCCGCGCCCCCGTCAATCGGCGCCGTCGCCGTCCCCATCCCGGCTCCGCTTGCGGGCGGTCGCGGCGATGGCGGCGACCAGCTCGACCAGCTGTTCGATGCCCTTGGCGCCGGGAGCACCGCGCTCGCCGAGCGCGGACTGCGGCAGCACCGCCTGGCCGAAGCCGAGCTTCTTCGCCTCCTTGAGCCGGGCCGGCGCGTGCGAGACCGGCCGGATCGAGCCCGACAGGCTGATCTCGCCGAAATAGACGCAGTCCGGCGGCAATGGCGCATCGAGGCGCGAGGAGATCAGCGCTGCGGCCACCGCCAGATCGGCCGCCGGCTCGCCGATCCGGAGCCCGCCGGCCACGTTGAGGTAGACGTCGCAATCGCCGAGCCGCACCCGGCAATGGGATTCGAGCACGGCGAGGATCATGGCCAAGCGGCCCTGGTCCCAGCCGATCACCGCCCGGCGCGGGGTGCCGAGCGTGGTCGGCGCCACCAATGCCTGGATCTCGACCAGCACCGGCCGGGTGCCCTCCATGCCGGCGAAGACCGCGGCACCCGGGGTGGAGGCGTTGCGCTCGCCGAGGAACAGCTCGGACGGGTTCGGCACTTCGCCGAGCCCGGAGCCGGTCATCTCGAAGACACCGATCTCGTCGGTCGCCCCGAACCGGTTCTTGACCGCGCGGAGGATGCGGAAATGGTGGCCGCCCTCGCCCTCGAAATAGAGCACGCCGTCGACCATGTGCTCGACCACCCGCGGGCCGGCGATCTGGCCCTCCTTGGTGACGTGGCCGACGAGGATCACCGCCGCGCCGGTCTGCTTGGCGTAGCGGATCAGCGCCTGGGTCGAGGCCCGGACCTGGGTCACCGTCCCGGGCGCCGAGTCGGCCGCCGAGGTCCACAGCGTCTGCACCGAATCGGCAATCAGCAACGCCGGCGGCTTGCCGGCCTCGAGCGTGGTGAGAATGTCCTCGACGCTGGTCTCGGCCGCGAGCAGCACCGGCGCGTCGGTCACCCCCAGCCGCGCCGCGCGGAGCCGGACCTGGCCGATCGCCTCCTCGCCCGAGATGTAGACGACGCGGTGGCCGCCCCGCGCCAGGGCGCCGGCCACCTGAAGCAGCAGCGTCGACTTGCCGATTCCGGGATCGCCGCCCACCAGCAGCGCCGAGCCGCGCACGATGCCGCCGCCGGTCACCCGGTCGAACTCGCCGATGCCGGAGGCGATGCGCGGTGCTTCCGGTGTTTCGCCGGCCAGCGGCGACAGCGCCACCACCCGGCCCTTCCGCCCGCTGCGGATCGGCCCGCCGCCGATTCCCGATGAGGTGGACTCCTCCACCAGCGAGTTCCAGGCGCCGCAGTCGTCACACTTTCCCTGCCACTTCGGGCTCACCGCGCCGCAGTTCTGGCAGACGAAGGTCGACTTCAGCTTGGCAACGGCCATGGAATCCCCCGATGCGTCATGTTCTTGCTATGTTCTATGGGTCGCAAAGTCAAGCATTCACGCGCGCCAGCCACCCCAGACGATGGCGGACATCCCCGCAAGCACGAGCAGCACGCCGATCACGTCCCACCGGGTCGGCACGACGCCATCGACAGCCCAGAGCCAGGCGAGCGCGACGGTGACGTAGATTCCGCCATAGGCCGCGTAGACCCGCCCCGAGGCGGCGGGATGCTGGGCGAGCAGCCAGGCGAACAGGAGAAGGCTCGCGATGCCCGGGATCAGCAGCCAGGCGGAGCCGCCCTTCCTGAGCCAGAGATACGGCAGGTAGCAGCCGACGATCTCGGCGAGCGCGGTGAGGACGAACAGCCCCAGCGTCTTGATCAGCATTGCCTGCCCCCTCTCTCGGCCGGCCGTGATCAGTTGCGCTTGCGTTCCTTGCCCTCGTAGGGGTTCTCGCCCTTCCTGAGGAGGAGGCGGATCGGCGTGCCGGGCAGCTTGAAGTCGTCGCGAAGCGCGTTGACGAGGTAGCGCTTCCAGGCTTCCGGCAGCGCCTCGGGTCGCGAGCAGAACGCGACGAAACTCGGCGGCCGGCTCTTCGCCTGGGTCAGGTAGCGGATCTTGATGCGTCGGCCCGACACGGCAGGCGGCGGATGGTGCTCGACGATACCGGTGAACCAGCGATTGAGCTGGGCGGTGGGCAGCCGGCGGTTCCAGACCTCGTGGGCGGCGATGATCGCCTGGGCGAGGCGGTCGATCCCTTCGCCGGTCAGGCCCGAGACCGGGACAAGCCGGACGCCGCGGATCTGCGGCAGCAGCCGGTCCGCCGCCTCGCGGAGCTCCTTCATCTTCGCCTGGCGCTCCTCGACCAGGTCCCACTTGTCGAGAGCGATGACGATCGCCCGGCCCTCGCGCTCCACCAGGTCGGCGATCTGCAGGTCCTGCTTCTCGAAGGGCACCGTCGCGTCGAGCGTGAGCACCACGACCTCGGCGAAACGGATGGCGCGGAGCGCATCGCCGACGGCGAGCTTCTCGAGCTTGCCGTCGACCCGCGCCTTGCGGCGGAGTCCGGCGGTGTCGAAGACGCGGAAATGCTGGTCGCGCCAAAGCCAGTCGACGGCGATCGAATCACGGGTGATGCCGGCCTCGGGACCGGTGAGCAGCCGGTCCTGGCCGATCAGCCGGTTGATCAGCGTCGACTTGCCAGCGTTGGGCCGGCCGACTACCGCGAGCTGGAGCGGCCGGTCCCCGGGCTCCTCGTCGTCCGCTTCCTCTTCCCCGAGGTCGGCGAAGAGATCGGCCAGCGCATTGCGGAGATCGACCATGCCCTCGCCGTGCTCGGCCGAGATCGGCACCGGCTCGCCGATGCCGAGCGAGAAGGCGTCGAGATAACCACTCTCGGCGGCCCGTCCCTCCGACTTGTTGGCGACGAGGATCACCGGCTTGCCGGACTCGCGCAGAAGCTGGGCGAAATGGGCATCGATCGGGGTCACCCCGGCCCGGGCATCGACCACGAACAGCGAGACGTCGGCGTCGTCGATCGCCGCCCGCGTCTGGGCGAACATCCGCCCCTCGAGTGTGTCGGCGGCCGCATCGTCGAGGCCGGCGGTATCGATGGCGACGAAGCGGAGGTCGGCTAGCCTCGCCTCGCCCTCGCGACGGTCGCGGGTGACGCCGGGCAGGTCGTCGACCAGCGCGAGCTTCCGCCCGACGAGCCGGTTGAACAGCGTCGACTTGCCGACATTGGGCCGCCCGATGATGGCGACCTTGGGTTCATTGGCGGGCATCTCGCGCTCCCATCGGTCGCCGGAGGATACCGGCGCCTAGCCTTCTTCCGGCTCGGGCGGCGGCGGTCCCTCGCGGGAGTTGATCAACCCGAGCATGAGCTGCGCCCGCTGCTTGACCCCCTGCCCCGATTCCTGATCATCGGCGATCTCGTTGAAATATTTCCGGGCGGCGGTGTAGTCGCCCACCCGGTAGGCGGCGAGGCCGAGAACCTCGCGTGCCGAATGCCGCCAGGGATTGCCGGTCTGGACGAGGTCACCGATCCGCGACTGGAGCTCGGCCGGATCGAGGCTGTCGGAGAGAATCATCGCCGCGCGGAGGCGGGCGAGATCGGAGACGAGCGGCGGCAGTCCGCTCCGCCCTGCGATGGCGTCATAGTCGGCGACGGCGCCTTCCTTGTCGCCGGCCGCCGCCTTCTCGCCGGCGCTCCGGAAGGTCGCGAGCATCGGGTAGTCGCCGCTGCCGTCGGCGGCGCCGG
>JAEVZM010000583.1 GCA_023392225.1 Pseudomonadota bacterium | reverse complement strand
GGACAGGACCAGGAAGTCCATGCCCATCGAGTAGCTCGGCGGCACGATCGGCGTGTACATGGCGCCGGCGAGCCCGGCGACGATCGCCGCGATCCCGAACACCACCGTGAAGCGGCGCTGGATGTTGATGCCGAGGAGGCCGACCATGTCGCGGTCGCGCATGCCGGCGCGGACCACCATGCCGTAGGTGGTGAACTGGAGGAAGGCGAAGATCGCCGCGATCACGACGATCGCGAAGCCGAGATAGATCAGCCGCCACCAGGGATAGACCACGCCGGCGCCGAGGCCGATCCAGGCGCCGATGTCGGCGCTGCCGGTGACCCCGGGCGGTGCCGAGACCGGGATCGGGTTGGCGCCGAACCAGACCTTGATGATCTCCTGCAGGACGATCGCGAGGCCGAAGGTGACGAGAATCTGCTCGGCGTGGCTGCGCTTGTAGAAGAAGCGGACGAGGCCGCGCTCCATTACGATGCCGACCAGCAGCATCACCGGTATGGCGAGCAGGATCGACAGCGGCACCGAGTAGCCGATGATCGTCTTGCCGACGTCGCCGAACCAGACCTCGAGATAGGGCACCTCCTTCACCGCGTCGAAGAAGGTCACGCTCTCGTCCTTGACCGAAGTGGAGAGCGTCAGCAGCCGCTGCATCGCCACGGCGCAGAACGCGCCGAGCATGAACAGCGCGCCATGCGCGAAGTTGACGACCCCGAGCGTGCCGAACACCAGCGTGAGCCCGAGCGCGATCAGCGCATAGGCACCGCCCTTGTCGAGGCCGTTGAGGAGCTGCAGAACGATCGCGTCGAGCATGGCGCGGTCCCTGGGGTTGCGAGGGGCCGGCGGGAGGGGTGGTTCCCGCCGGCCGCTTTCGGCGTAGCGCTCAGGCGCTGGGGATGTAGGGGCCGAGCTCGGCGTTGCCGTCCGGGTTGAAGGCCGGGATGTTCGGGTCGTAGGTGACCTCGTCCCGCGGCACGATCTTGACCACCTCGAGGAGGTCGAACTGGTTCGACGGGTTCTCCTTGCCGCGCACCACCAGCACGTCCTTGAAGCACTGATGGTCCTCGGCGCGGTAGAGCGTCTTGCCGTTGCCCATGCCGTCGAACTCGAAGCCCTCGAGCGCCTTGATCACCTCCGGCGGATAGAAGGTGCCGGCCTGCTCGACCGCGTTGGCATAGAGCAGCGCCTGCACGTAGCAGGTCTGCGCGGCCTGCGACGGCGGGGTGCCGTACTCGTTGCCGAACGACTTGGTGAAGGCCTTGGTGCCCTCGTTCTCGAGCTTCCAGTCCCAGTTTGCGGTGCCGAGGATGCCCTTGATCGCCTCGCCGGCGCCCTGGGCCATCAGCTCGGAGAACAGCGGCACGACGATCTCGAAGTTCTTGCCGTTGGCCTGCTTCTCGCGGAGCCCGAACTGGACGGCCTGGGTCAGCGAGTTGACCATGTCCTTGCCGTAGTGGTTGAGGATCAGCACGTCGGCGCCCGAGTTGAGCACCGGCGTGATGTACTGCGAGAAGTCGCCGGCCCCGAGCGGGGTGCGGACCGCGGCGATGGTCGTCCAGCCCTGCTTCTCGGTGGCGTTCTTGATCGACTCCTCCTGGGTCCAGCCCCAGGTGTAGTCGGCGGTCAGGTGATAGGCGGCGCGGTCCTTGCCGTATTCCTGCGCCAGCACCGGGCCGAGCGCCTCGCCCGACATGTAGGCGTTGAAGAAGTGGCGGAAGCCGTAGCGGCGGCGGTCCTTGCCGGTGGGGTCGTTGGAGTGGGTCAGGCCGCACATGAAGATGATGCCCATCTCCTGGCAGAGCGACTGCACCGCCACCGCGACGCCCGACGACGAGCCGCCGGTGACCATGATCGCGCCGTCCTTCTCGATCATCCGCTGGGCCGAGGCGCGGGCGGCGTCCGACTTGGTCTGCGTATCGCCGGTGACGAAGGTCACCTTCTTGCCGAGGATACCGTTCCCCTTCAGCGACTTGGGGTTCATCGTGTTGAGCATGCCCCCGTCACCCTCGCCGTTGAGGTGCTTCACGGCGAGCTGGTAGGCGCGCAGCTCGTCGGCGCCCTCGTCGGCATAGGGCCCGGTCTGGGGCACGTTGAAGCCGAGCACGATCTCCGCGCCGGACGTGGCCTTCGGGAAGTTGCCGATCGCCTGCTCCTCGGCGAAGGCGCCGCGCACGAAGTGCAGCGGCGCCATGCCGGCCAGGCTGAGCGCCCCGAGGCTCGCGCCGCCCTTGAGCAGCGTGCGGCGGGAGAGCGGCATGTAGAGCCGCGACTTGCGGTCGGTCATGGGTGTCCTCCTGGGGTTTCCGAGATGGGCGGGGCTGCCCTGTCGTTGTTTTCGAGTCTTGTGGCCCCGTTTCGGTTGAAACTACCGAGGGGTGTCAACCCGTCAATAAGCGATTGATTTTGCAACAGTCTCTTGTCAATATGACGGCGAGTGCAGTGCAATATTGTAAAGAATTGACACATGGAGGATTGCCGATGCGCGCCCCGATCGGACAGCGTATCCGCAAGCGCCGCCAGGAGGTGCGCCTGTCCCAGGCCGCGCTCGCCGCCGAGGTCGGCATCTCGGCGAGCTACCTCAACCTCATCGAGCACAACAAGCGCACCATCGGCGGCGCCCTCCTCCATCGCATCGCCGAGCGGCTCGCGCTCGACAGCCGGGCGCTCGCCGGCACCGAGGAGGCGCGCCTCATCGCCGAGCTCGCCGAGGTCTTCGCCGACGCGGCGATGCACGGCCTCGACCTCGGCCAGGACGACGCCCGGGACGTCGTCGCCACCAGCCCGGGTGCGGCCCGCGCCATCCTCGCCCTCTACCGCGCGCTCCAGGCGGCGCGGGTCCGCTCCGACATGATCGGCGAGCGGCTCGGCGAGGAGTCGTTCCTCGCCGAGGCCAGCAACCAGATGCTGGCGCTGATCACCACCGTCCGCTCCTATGCCGAGATCCTCGAGGACTATGGCGACCTGACCGAGGACGAGCGCAGCCGCTTCATCGGCACGCTGGTCGGCGAGAGCGAGCGGCTGGCGGCGAGCGCCGGCGACATGTTCGAGTTCCTCGGCGGCCGGGGCCGGCGGCGTCCGCGGCCGAGCCCGCG
>JAEVZM010000578.1 GCA_023392225.1 Pseudomonadota bacterium | reverse complement strand
CTTCTGGACGGTGAAGAACGGCATCCGCCATACGGCCATGCCGGCATGGCCCGCTCCCATCCGCGACGACGAGGTGTGGGACATGGTCGCGTTCCTCCGCGCCATGCCTGAGATGTCGCGGGGGACGTATCTTGCGATGTCGGGACGGGGCGCGACCGACTCTTGCGCCCGCTGTCATGGCGAGGACGGCCAAGGCGGAGGCAGCGGCCTGCCGCGGCTCGACATCCAGTCGCCGGCCTATCTCGCCGCATCGCTTCGTGCCTATCGTGACGGCACGCGGGCGAGCGGCATCATGCAGTCGATCGCGTCCGGCCTGGACGATGCCGCGATCGACAGATTGGCGACGCGCTACGGTCGCGGCCCGCTCGCGCCGACTGCCGTAGACGTCTCCGGAACGGGCGAGGGGATCGCGCTCTCCGGCATCCCCGACCGGAAGGTCGCCGCCTGCGAGTCCTGCCATGGAGCTGCAGCGCGGGCGGACTACCCTCGTCTCGTCGGGCAGGACCCGGCCTACCTGATGCGCCAGCTGTTCCTGTTCCACGAGCACGGGGCGGCGCGCGGCGGACCGCACGCGGAGATCATGGCACGGGCTATTGGTTCCTTGTCGAATCGCGAAATGGAATCGGTGGCAGCCTGGTATGCGAAGCAGCTTGTCCCGGCGGGCGGCTAGCGGGCCGCCGATCGGCGTCTCGAGCGGCGAGTCGCCCATCCAGTTCCATACGTCGTCGCCGACGAAGCGCGACGAATTCAGCGCTGGGTGCAACCTTGGCCGGTCTGCTGTGCGCGGCCCAACACCAACGCGCGAGCGGCCGCTCCACACCATCATCCCCGGCATGCTGGTGAAGGACGGGCAGGCCGCGGCAGCTCCGCCCGCTCAACCGGTCCGGACGTGCACGCCCTCCGCGATCCCCCAGGAGAGCCAGGCCGGGCTGCCGACCGCGAGGCCGGACGCCAGCGGCGCGTGGAGCACCAGGCGGAGCGTGCCGACGCCGGTCACCTCGACGGCGACGCGGCTCTGGTAGCCGACCCGGTCATGGCCACTCACCGTGCAGGAGAGGGCATTGCCCTCGGCCGGCGGCGCTGCGCCGAGGGCCATCACTTCCTGGCGGATGGCCAGCGTGGCCCGGCCGCCCGGCTCGGCCGGATGGCGCGGCACGAAGGCCAGCGTCGCGCCGCCCACCGTCCCGCGCCACAGGTCCCCGTCGGGCCGGGCATCGGCAAGCGTCAGAAGGTTGGCGCTGCCGATGAACTCGGCGGCGAAGGCCGTTTCCGGACGGTCGTATATCGCGTCCGGGGCGGCCTGCTGCACAACCCGGCCCTCGGAGAGGAGCACCACGCTGGTCGAGAGCGACAGCGCCTCTTCCTGGTCATGGGTGACGTTGACGAAGGTCGTCCCGAGCCGCGCGTGCAGGGCCTTGAGCTCGCCCTGCAGCTCGCCGCGGAGCTTCCGGTCGAGCGCGCTCAGCGGCTCGTCGAGGAGGAGCAGCGGCGGCTCGTAGACTAGCGCCCGGGCGATGGCGACGCGCTGCTGCTGGCCGCCCGACAGCGTCCCCGGCCGCCGGTCGGCGAAGCGGTCGAGCTTGACCATGTCGAGCACCTTCCGCACCCGCTCGCCGATCTCGGCCCGCGACAGCCCGCGGACCTCGAGCGGGTAGGCGACGTTGTGCGCCACGCTCATGTGCGGGAAGAGCGCATAGCCCTGGAACACCACGCCGAAGCCGCGCTTCTCCGGCGGCAGGGCGGTGATGTCGCGGCCCTCGAACTCGACCCGGCCGGTATCGGGGGTGACGAAGCCGGCGATGGTCATCAGCGCCGTGCTCTTGCCCGAGCCCGAGGGGCCGAGGAGGGTCACGAAATCGCCGCGGGCGAAGTCGATGTCGACGTCGTCGAGGGCGGCAGCGGCCCCGTAGCGCTTGGTCACGCCGGCGAGCCTGAGGAACGGGGACGACGGCACGCCGCTAGTCCCGGCGCTCGCGCGCGGCGCCGACGCGGTGGGATACCAGCATGTAGGCGATCACTCCGATGGTGGTGAGGACGAGCATGATCGTCGCCACCACGGCGACGATCGGATCGATGTCGTAGCGCAGGCTGTCCCAGATCTTGCGGGGCAGGACCTGGACGTTGCGGCCGGTGACGAACAGCGTGATCACCGACTCGTCCCAGCCCGAGACGAGGGCGAGGATGAAGCCGGCGAAGACCGAGCCTCGGATGCCGGGGAGGACGACGCGGAACAGCGTCCGCACCGGGCCGGCGCCGAGGCTGCGCGACGCGCGCACCTGTGCCACATCCATGGCGATGAGGCCGGTCGAGGTGGTGATGACCACGAACGGCAGGCCGACGATCGCCTGGACGAGGATCACCCCGGGGATGGTGTCGTAGAGCCCGAGCCGGGTCCACAGCAGGTAGAGCGCGACGGCGGCGACGACGCCGGGCACCGCGATCGGCAGGATCATCACCGCCCGCAGCGGCGCCGCGATGCGCGCGATCATCTTCCAGGCGCCGATCGAGAAGGCGGTGCCGACGATCGTCGCCATGACCGCGGCGGTGAGCGCGGTGCCGAGGCTCAGGCCGAAGGAGCGGATCCACGCCGAGTCCGCGATGAAGCGGACATAGTGCTGCACCGACAGGGCCTGCTTCGGCATGCTGAGGTCATGTCGGTCAGCGAGGCCGGGATCACCATCACGCTCGGGATGGCGAGGAAGGCGGCGACCAGGATCGCGACGAGGAGGACGGGCTTGGTCGGCCGGTAGGTCATGCGGCCCGCGCCCGCCCGAACAGGGATTGCGCCAGCCGGAGCACCGCGTAGCTGAACCCGATCAGGACGAGGAGCAGGATGGCCAGCGCCGAGGCCTTCCCCCAGTCGAGGATGTCGGAGATGTAGAAGGTGACGAACTCGGCGATCATCACTACCCGGCCGCCGCCGAGCAGCGCCGGCGTGATGTAGAAGCCGAGCGCGATGACGAAGCACAGCGAGAAGGCCGCGATCGTCCCCGGCACGGCGAGCGGCAGGATGATGGTGCGGAAGATGCGGCCGCGGCCGGCGCCCATGCTGCGGGCGGCGGAGACCAGTGACAGGTCGATGGCGCGGAGCGAGATCAGGATGGTCAGCACCGCGAACGGGATGAGGTAGTGCGCCATGCCGATCAGCACGCCGGATTCGTTCCGGATGAGGCGGACGTCGCCGAGGCCGAGGAAGGCGAGGGCCGGCAGCACCGGCCCGTTCGGCCCGAGCATCAGGATCAGCGAGAAGCACCGGACCAGGACGGACAGCCAGAACGAGATCAGCACGACCGCGAGCAGGCTGGTGCCGAGGATGCGGCCGCTCCGCCAGATCGCGTAGGCGAGGAAGAAGCCGAGCACCACCGAGATGGTGCTCGCCAGCGCGCTGAACCGCACCGTGGCCCAGGCGATCGACTGGACGGCCGAGGACCCCAGCATCCAGTCGAAGTTCTCGATCCCGGTCTCCGCCTCCCGCACCGAGAGGCTCAGCATCAGGACGAGCGGACCCAGGAACAGGACCGTCGCGAAGACCAGTCCCGGCACCAGGAGCAGTCGGAAGGACGACGGTATGCTGTTGTCCAAGCCCACTCTCCCGGTTGCGGGATCAGCCCGAGATCAGCTCGAGGAATTTGGTCTGCACGCGCTCCTGGTTCTCAGTGTACCACGCGACGTCGACCAGCTGCTGCCTGGCTGCGTTGGCGGCGCTGGTCGGGTTGATCGCGGCAAGATCGGCCGGCACGAACGCCTCGGCGGCGGGGTTCGAGGGCGACAGGCCCGTCGCCTCGAACACCTTGGCCTGGATCTCGGGATCGAGCAGCTTGGCGACCACCTGGAAGGCGGTGTCGCCGGCCGGGTTGTCGGCGATCACACCCCAGGCGCCGGGCAGCAGCAGGCCGCCGTTGAAGTCGAGGGCGAAGCGCTCGGGATCCTCCTTGAGGAGCTGGGTGGCGCGGGTGCTCCAGAGGTCACCCATGACCACCTCGCCGTCGCGCATCAGCTGCTGGCTCTCGGAGCCCGAGTTCCAGAAGATCACGTGCGGCAGCAGCTCCTTGATCTTCTCGAACGCGAGGTCCTCGTCGATCGGGTAGATCTTGTCGACCGGCACGCCGCCGGCCTGGACCGCGGCCTCGATGACGCCCTCGATGTGACGGCGGAGGGTGCGCTTGCCGGGGAACTTCTCGACGTCCCAGAACTCGGCCCAGCTCGTCGGCCCGGTGCCGCCGAGCGCCTTCTTGTCGTAGGAGATGATGCTGCTGAACAGGTAGTTGGCGACGGCATATTCGTAGGCCATGCCCGGCAGGACGGCGTCCTTGGGCACGATCGCGTAGTCCATCGGCCGCACCATGCCGGCTTCGCCGAGCAGCGTGCAGTCGGCGATGCTGAGGTCGCCGATGTCCCAGGTGACGTTGCCGACCTCGACCATGGCGCGGACCTTGGCGGCCTCCGGGCCGCTCTTGTCCATCTCGATGCTGGCGATGTCACTGCCGGCGAAGGCGGCGCCGTAGATGCTCTCGAGGGCGTCGGCGATCGGGCCGCCCCACACGGCGATCACCACCTTCTTCACCTCGGCGAACGACACACCGGGCATGGCCATCATGGCCGCACCCACAGCGCCAGCCTGCAGCACCGAACGGCGAGATACCTTCAACTTCAACAGTTTATCCATTGCGCTGTCCCCATGAAGCTCGATCGCCGGCAAGCCCTTGCGCTCGCCACCATGCCTGTATACAAGGATACATATAATCTGTCCAGCACTCACGGGAATGGCCATGCGCATCGGCTTTTATACGAACTACACACCTGAGATCGCCGCCTTCGCCGAGCGCGTCGGGTTCCGCTCGCTGGAGCTTTCGGCGTGGCCGCACTCGGCCCTCAACCCGTCACGGGTGACGCCGGCGGCGCTCGAGGCGATGAAGAAGGACCTCGCCGACCGCGACACGAGGTCTCGGCGCTGGGCTACTACCCCAACGTGCTCGCACCCGACGCGGCCGAGGCCGGGGAGGCGCGGGCCTATCTCAACAGCGTCATCGACCTCGCCGCGGACATCGGCGTGCCGGTGGTGGCGACCTTCGCCGGGCGCGACCCCGACAAGTCGGTCGAGGCCAACCTGCCCGGCTTCAAGGAGGCCTTCTCGCCGATCATGGACCGGGCCGAGAAGCGCGGCATCCGGATCGCGCTCGAGAACTGCCCGATGATGAATCGCTTCACCATGAAGGGCGAGAACATCGCCTTCAGCCCCGAGATCTGGCGGGCGCTGTTCGACCTCGTGCCCTCGGCCAATCTCGGGCTCGAGCTCGATCCCTCGCACTGCGTGTGGCAGGGCATCGACTACGTGAAGGCGGTGCTCGACTTCGGCGACCGCATCTTCCACGTCCACGCCAAGGACATGGAGGTGCGGCGCGACATCCTCGCCGAGAGCGGCATCTATGGCACCGCGCTCCGCCGCTTCGAAGGCCTCGGCCACGGCTGGTGGCGGGCCCGCGCCCCGGGCTGGGGCGAGGTCAACTGGGCGCGCCTCATCACCGCGCTGATCGAGGTCGGCTACAAGGGCAATCTCGACATCGAGCACGAGGACGACGTCTTCGCCGAGGCCACCAAGATCTCGACCGAGATCCACGAGGAGGACATCGTCGCGAGCTATGGCAGCGAGCGGAAGGGGCTCGAGCTGGGCTACAAGACGCTTGCGATGTATGTCCCGGGCGCACGGTGGCCGCGCCGGCGGCTCAGCCGCCCCGGCCGATGATGGTGTCGGCGGTCTGCTGGACCTGGTCGATCGGGATGGCGAAGCCGATGCC
>JAEVZM010000547.1 GCA_023392225.1 Pseudomonadota bacterium | reverse complement strand
CGCTACGGGGCGCGCTAAGGGCCCCGAAAGGAACGGGGGGCCGGGAGCCGCGAGGCACCCGTCCTCGCATTTTTTGGGAACGGAAGCAGGCGACATGCGCAATCGCGTGATCCCCGGGATGCCGCTGGCGCTGGGCGTGACGGTGCTCTACGTCTCGCTCATCATCCTGCTGCCGATCGGCGTGCTCCTGTTCAAGGCCGGCAGCCTCGGCTTCGAGCAGTACTGGAAGATCGTCACCGCGCCGCGGGCGCTCGCGAGCTACCGGGTGACGCTCCTCACCGCCCTCGGCGCTACCGCCTTCAACACGCTGTTCGGCTTTCTCCTCGCCTGGGTGCTGGTCCGCTACGAGTTCCCCGGCCGGCGGCTCCTCGACGCGCTGGTCGACCTGCCCTTCGCCCTCCCCACCGCCGTCGCCGGCGTGGCGCTGACCACGCTGTTCGCCGCCGAAGGCTGGTTCGGCGCGCCGCTCGAGGCGATCGGCATCACCGTCGTCTACACCCCCCTCGGCATCATGATCGCCATGGCCTTCACCAGCCTGCCCTTCGTCGTGCGCAGCGTCCAGCCGGTGCTCGCCGACCTCGAGCCGACCGCCGAGGAGGCGGCGCAGACGCTCGGCGCGAGCGAGATCCGCACGTTCCGGAAGGTCCTCCTGCCGCTGGTCATGCCGGCGCTGCTCGCCGGCGCCTCGCTCGCCTTCGCCCGCAGCCTCGGCGAGTTCGGCGCGGTGATCTTCATCGCCGGCAACCAGCCCAACTCGACCGAGATCACCGCCCTCCTCGCCTTCATCCGGCTCGAGGAGTTCTCCTACGGCTCGGCCGCGGCGATCGCCTCGGTGATGCTGATCGCCGCCTTCGCCATGCTCGGCCTCACCAATGCACTGCAGGCGATGTGGCTCCGCCGGATGGTCGACTGATGGCGGGCGCCGCGACCAACCGCATCGGCGACCGGCCGCTGTGGCGGCGGATCTTCGTCGGCACGGCGCTCGTTCTGGCGACGCTGCTCATCGTCACGCCGATCCTGCTCATTGTCGCCAAGGCGTTCTCGGCCGGCATCGGCGTCTACGTCGCCAACATCGTCGCGCCGGACACGCTGCACGCGATCTGGTTGACGGTGCTGGTGGCGCTGATCGTGGTGCCGATCAACACCGCCTTCGGCGTCGCCGCCGCCTGGGCCGTCACCAAGTTCACCTTCCCCGGACGGAAGCTCCTCATCACCATCATCGAGATCCCGTTCTCGATCTCCCCGGTGATCGCCGGCGCCGCTTATCTCTTCGTCTACGGCACGCAAGGACTGCTCGGCCCGTTCCTCGTCGCCAACGACATCAAGATCCTGTTCGCGATCCCCGGCATCGTGCTCGCGAGCATGTTCGTCACCGCGCCCTTCGTCGCCCGCGAGCTGATCCCGCTGATGCAGAGCCAGGGCACCGAGGAGGAGACGGTGGCCGTCTCGCTCGGCGCCGGCGGCCTCACCACCTTCCTCAAGGTGACGCTGCCCAACATCCGCTGGGCGCTGCTCTACGGAATCGTCCTCTGCAACGCGCGCGTCATGGGCGAGTTCGGCGCGGTGTCGGTGGTCTCGGGCAACATCCGCGGCCAGACCAACACGCTGCCGCTCCACATCGAGCTGCTCTACCACGACTACAACGCCGTCGGCGCCTTCGCCGCCGCCTCGGTGCTGACCCTCATCGCGCTGTTCACGCTCGTCGCCAAGACCGTGCTCGAGCGCAAGGAAGAAGGCCTCCGCGGCGGCCGGCACTGATCCGCGTCGCTGACACCGCTCGCCTCACCTGATACCGTCCGGCGAGGCAGCGGAAGGGCGGAGGTGTGAAGACCACGGTCATTCTCGGCGCGCTTGGCGCCATCACGCCCGGTGCCGCCCTCGCTGGCGGCTTCCTCGACCCCGCCGGCCCCATCGCCTCGGCGCAGCTTGCGCATCTGGGCGTGGTCGGCGGCCTGATGCTGCTCGTCGTCGTTCCGATGTTCGTTGCGCTGCCAATCGTCCTCGTCCGCTATCGGCGCGGCGGCAAGGGCACTTACCGGCCGGACTGGGACTTCAACTGGGGGCTCGAGGCGGTGATTTGGGGCATCCCGGTGGCGCTCGTGGCGCTGCTCGGCACCGCGCTCTGGAACCACACGCTCGAATACGATCCGTACCGGCCGCTCGGCCCGGAACCGCTTGAGATTCAGGTCGTCGCGCTCGACTGGAAGTTCCTGTTCCTCTACCCGGAGGAGGGCGTGGCGACGCTCGACCTCCTCGCGCTGCCGGAGGGCCGCCCGGTCACGCTGAAGCTGACCAGCGCCACCGTGATGCAGTCCTTCGTCGTCCCCCGCCTCGCCGGCCAGATCTACGCCATGGCCGGCATGCAGACGCAGCTCAACCTCGCCGCCAGCGAGACCGGCGACTTCATCGGCCGCAACACGCAGTACAACGGCCTCGGCTTCGCCACCCAGTCCTTCACCACCCGCGTCATGAGCCCGGTCGACTTCGACGCCTGGGTGGCGACGCCGAAGGCCGACGACGCACCGCTCGACGCCGCCGGCTATGCCAAGCTCGCCGAGCCCGCCGTGGTGAAGCAGCCGGTCGCCTATGGCGGGTTTCCGCCGGGCCTGTTCGACGCGATCATCGCCAGCTTCGCCCCCGGCATGGTCGCGGCGGAAGCGTCGAGCCACCACGGCCATACCCCCGACCCGGAGACCGGGCGATGAGCTGGGATTTCCTCTTCGGCCGCCTCGAATGGAGCTCCATCGTCTTCGCCGGCGCGATCGAGAATCCCTCGCTCAGCGAGTTCATCGCCTCGGGAGCGGGCACCGTGGCGGTGCTCGGCGCGCTCGCCGCCGCAATCCTCCTCACGGTCAAGCGCTGGTGGGTGCCGCTCTGGCGCGACTGGCTGACCAGCCTCGACCACAAGAAGATCGGCATCATGTACGTGGTGCTGGCGCTCGTCATGTTCGCCCGAGCGGTCATCGAGGCGGCCTTGATGCGGGCGCAGCAGCTCTCGGCCTATGACGGCACCGGGTTTCTGTCGGCCGACCATTTCGGCCAGCTGTTCAGCACCCACGGCACCATCATGATCTTCTTCGTGGCGATGCCGTTCATCACCGGGCTGATGAACTACGTCATGCCGCTCCAGATCGGGGCGCGCGACGTCTCCTTCCCCCTCCTCAACGCCATCTCGCTGATGCTGACCGTCGCCGGCGCGGTGCTGGTCATGGTCTCGCTGGTCATCGGCAAGTTCTCGACCGGCGGCTGGAGCGCCTATCCGCCCTTCACCGGCCTCGAGTTCAGCCCCGGCGTCGGCGTCGACTACTGGATCTGGGCGGTGAGCCTCGCCTCGGTCGGCTCGACGCTGACCGGCCTCAACTTCGCGGTGACGATCTACAAGAAGCGCTGCCCGGGCATGACGCTGTTCCGCATGCCGCTGTTCACATGGACGACGCTCTGCACGGCGATCCTCATGATCTTCGCCATGGCGCCGCTCACCGCGGCGACCGCCATGCTCGCCCTCGACCGCTATGCCGGCTTCCACTTCTTCACCAACGGCGACGGCGGCAACATGATGAACTACGCCAACCTGTTCTGGCTGTTCGGCCACCCCGAGGTCTACATCCTGATCCTGCCCGCCTTCGGCGTCTGGTCCGAGGTGGTGGCGACCTTCTCCGGCAAGCGCCTCTACGGCTACACCTCGCTGGTCTATGCCACGATGTGCATCGCCGTGCTCTCCTTCGCGGTCTGGCTGCACCACTTCTTCACCATGGGCCAGAGCGCCAACGTCAATGCCGCCTTCGGCATCGCCACCATGGTGATCGGCGTGCCGACCGGGGTGAAGGTCTACGACTGGCTGCTGACCATGGTCGGCGGCCGCATCCGCTTCTCGACGCCGATGCTGTTCCATATCAACTTCCTGCTGACCTTCATCCTCGGCGGCATGACCGGCGTCCTCCTCGCCAATCCCGGGATCGACTTCCAGGTCCACAACACGCTGTTCCTCGTCGCCCACTTCCACAACATGATCATCCCGGGCGTCCTGTTCGGCATGTTCGCCGCCACGCAGTACTGGTTCCCGAAGGTCTTCGGCTTCCGGCTGCACGAGGGCCTCGGCCGGGCCTCGTTCTGGTGCTTCGCGCCGGGATTCCTGCTCGCCTTCATCCCGCTCTACTGGATGGGTCTCACCGGGGCGACGCGGCGCACCTACATGTGGTCGGACCCGGCGTACCTGCCCTGGCTCGCGCTCGCCATGCTCGGCGCGGCGCTGATCCTCGCCGGCTTCGCCCTCCTCCTCGCGCAGATCGCGGTCTCGGTGCGCCGGCGGGCGCAGCTCGCCGCCCCGCTCGGCGACCCGTGGGACGGGCGCACCCTCGAGTGGTCGATCCCCTCCCCGCCGCCGGAATGGAACTTCGCCGTGCTGCCGGACGTCGCCGGGCGCGACGCGTTCGACGCGGCGAAGAAGGACGGAAAGGCCTACCGCTCGCCGGCGGGCTATGCGGATATCGAAGTGCCCCGCAACAGCGCCGCCGCGCCGCTGATCGGCCTGTTCGCCTGCGCGTGGGCCTTCGGCATGGTCTGGCACATCTGGTGGCTCGCCATCCTCTCCTTCGTGCTGGTCTGGGCCGTGGTCGTCGCCCGCTCCTTCGCCTCCGACACCATGCGGATCGTGCCGGCGGCGACCGTCAAGGCGGAGAACGAGGCGTTCCTCGCCGCCGTGCGCGCCGCCCCAGGCGTGACGCGCGACCTCGAGATGACGGCGGAGAACCGCGGCAAGGCGCTTCCCGAGGCGCTGCCGAGGCGTTCCGGCCCGTTTCCTTCCGCCGCCGTCGCGGGAGCGCTGCCATGAGCACGTCCGAGCGCCTCTACCCCGGCCTGAACCTCCACGGCACCGATCCCGAGGGCCACGAGGCGGCGGAAGAGGCGCTCTTCGGCTTCTGGATCTTCCTGATGAGCGACCTGGTGCTGTTCGCAGTGCTGTTCGCGACCTATGCCGCCATGAGCGTGGAGGGCATCGCCGAAGGGCCGGCGCCGGCCGAGGTCTTCGACCTCACCGCCGCCTTCGCCGAGACGCTGCTCCTCCTCTTCTCCAGCTTCGCCTTCGGCTTCGCCATGCTGGCGCTGAAGTACCGCGCCAGCCGGGGCCGTCTCCTCGCCTGGCTCCTCGCCACCGGCCTGCTCGGCGCCGCCTTCGTCGGCATGGAGCTGCACGACTACTACGTGATGATCACCGCGCACGGCGCCCCGCCGCAGGCGAGCGGGTTCCTGTCGGCCTATTACCTCCTGACCGGCACCCACGCCCTCCACGTCTCGGCCGGGCTGGTGTGGATGGCGGTCATGGCCGTCCAGATCCTGGCGCTCGGCATGACCACGCCGGTCAAGCTCCGGCTGATGCGGCTGGCGCTGTTCTGGCACATGCTCGACGTGGTCTGGATCGGCATCTTCACCTTCGTCTACCTCTACGGAGTGGTCCCGTGAGCGACGACGTTCCGGCCGGGATGCCGGCCAGCGAATACGAGAGCGCGGGCCGCGAGCGCCGCGGCTATGTGGTGGGGCTCCTGCTCGCCCTCCTCCTCACCGGCGGCGCCTTCGCGCTGGTCTGGCTGAAGCTGATGTCCGGCGGCGCGGCGCTCGCCGTCCTCGGGCTGCTCGCCGTCGTCCAGATCGTCGTGCATCTCCGCTTCTTCCTGCACATCGATCTCGCCCGCTCGCACCGCGACGACCTCAAGCTGATCCTGTTCGCCGGGCTGATCCTCCTCGTGATGGTGTCCGGCACCATCTGGATCCTCTACGACCAGCACATGCGCATGATGCCCTGATCGCCGAACTCGAGGTGCAAGCTGGGCGACGCATATCGCCACGACTACGATGGCAACGAAGCAAGTCTTCGCTTCCAGGAAGAATACCCACCGCGTACGGAGCGAACCCGCATTTTCCCTGACTGGAGTATTTTACCTAAGGCCCGCAAGCCAACTTCCCCTAGGTCGATTCTGGCGCCCGCTGACCAAAAGCGGACGGCGCCATTCGATCCCGGTGCCCCTTATTCAATAGTCGCACAGCAGGCAAATTATCGAATAGAGCAAATTTCTCCGCATATTCTCTAAATTTGTTTCCAACATCCGATAAGCAGTTATAAAATAGTAACAGCAATTCCTGATCAGACAGCTGAGCTCGCAATAATTTTATATAGTATCCATCTCTATACTCGCTCTCATCGATAAATTTTATAATATTAAACAAATATCTATAGTAATGACCGAGATCTAGCTGCACATCTTTCCAGAATACTTTGTATGATAGACTTAATATTCTCTCATCTGAATATTTACCGCCGCCCTTCTTTGTATTCTCCCTATATAGCTTTGTTAATCTCGTATAGAACGTCCGAAAACAATCACGTCCCTCTATTCTATTTCCGTTTGTGCTATTTGTTAGATCGATTGAATTCACAATACTATTGTGTAGCGTAAGCATTCTGAAGAAAGACGCCTCAAAATTCTGCTTATCTGTTGATCTATTTTGATTCTCAAGAGCATTCGCTGATCTTTCTAATTCCGTTCTAGTCAAATTCAATTCGACCTTTGGGAGAGCAACAGTAAATAACACTCCTATAAAAGCCAGAAATGATAATATTGGATTTAGTACACCTCCAAAAAAATCACCGAACGGCCCAAGTGATTTATATTCATCAGTGTAATTGTAACCCACTATAGCCATAACAATGATGGATGTCACACTAACTATGAATACGGCACTCAATGAAGCAATAAAACGCCATCCTAAGTTTCCATTTTTACTCATGGGAAGCCCTCAGTGGCAAGCAATGCAACCGCTCATTGACGAGTGTAGGATTAGCAAACGGCGTTAGGCAATAGGGAGGCCCCCAGAGGTCTTGCAGCGCGGCACCACCCACAGACCTACGGAGGCCCCCTTGGTTCCCGCCCCCCTACCGCCGCCGTGCGTAGAGCGCCATCGCCACCGGGGCGCAGATCGCCGTCACCACCGCCGGGCCGACCAGCGACAGGCCGATGGTCGAGAGGCTCGCGGTGCCGGCCATCAGGTCGCGGACGGCGGTGACGAGGATCGCCACCGGGTTGACGTGGATGAACTCCTGCAGCCACCAGGGCATCGTCGCGGGGTCGACGAAGATGTTGGAGGCGAAGGTGAGCGGCATCAGCACCAGCCAGCTCATCGTCATCACCACGGAGGGGGTGCGCACGATCATCGCCAGCACGACGAAGATCCAGCTCATGCCGAAGCCGAAGACGTTGAGAAGGAGCAGCGAGGCGACGACGCCGACGACCCCCGCTTCCGGCCGGAAGCCGAGGATGAAGCCGATGACGATCACGATCAGCGAGGAGATCGTGTAGCGCACCGTGTCGCCGGCCATGGCGCCGACGATCGGCGACGGCCGCCAGATCGGGATCGAGCGGAAGCGGTCGAAGATGCCCTTGGAGATGTCGGAGTTGAGCGTGAAGCCGGTGTAGATCGTGGTGAAGGTCACGGTCTGGACGAGGATGCCCGGCAGCAGGAACTGGATGTAGGCGTCGGGCGAGCCGGCGAGCGCACCGCCGAAGAGGTAGGTGAACATTACCGTGAACATGATCGGCGTGACGATCACGTCGAACAGCTGCTCCGGCATGTGCTTGACCTTGAGCAGCGCGCGCCAGCCGAAGGTCAGCACGTTGGCGAGCGCGCCAGGCGGCTGCGGCCGCCGGTCCGGGGCGAGCACCCGGGCGAGATCCTCGCCCACGATCAGGCTGTCGCCGGCGTCGCTCATGCCGTTGCTCCGTTGCTGCTGTTTTCCTCCGCCGGATGGCCGGTGAGGGCGAAGAACACCTCGTCGAGGCTCGGCTGGCCGAGCGAGAACTCGGTTACCGCGAGGCCCGCCGCGGCGAGGTCGGCGAGGCCGGCGGCGGCGCGCTCGGGATCGGCGAGCTGCACCGTCAGCGCCCGCGGGTCGTTGTCGGCCTGGATGCCCTCGCCATAGCGCGCGGCGAGCACGGCGATGGCCCGCTCCCGGTCGCCGGGCTCGGCGAGGCGGACGTGGAGCACGCCGGTGCCGACCGAGGCCTTGAGCTCGGCGCTCGCCCCCTCGGCGATCACCCGGCCATGGTCGATCACCGCGATGCGGTCGGCGAGCTGGTCCGCCTCCTCGAGATACTGGGTGGTGAGGAGCACCGTCGTGCCGTTCCGCACGAGCAGGCGGATGATGTCCCACACCTGGTTGCGGCTCCGCGGGTCGAGCCCGGTGGTCGGCTCGTCGAGGAAGAGGAGCTCGGGCGTCACCACCAGGCTCGCCGCGATGTCGAGGCGGCGCCGCATGCCGCCGGAATAGGTCTTGACCTGCTTCTGCGCCGCCTCGGCCAGCCCGAAGGCACCGAGCAGCTCGCCGGCGCGCTCGATCGCGACACGCCGTCGATAGCCGAGCAGGCGCCCGAGGAGGACGAGGTTCTCGGTGCCGGTGAGGTCCTCGTCGGCCGAGGCGAACTGCCCGGTGAGGCTGATTCGGCGCCGGACGGCATCGGCGTCGGCCACCACGTCGAGCCCGAGCACCCGGGCGCTGCCGCCGTCGGGCTTCAGCAGCGTCGACAGCACGCGCACGGTGGTGGTCTTGCCGGCGCCGTTCGGGCCGAGCACGCCGTAGATCGAGCCGCGGCGGACGACGAGGTCGATGCCGTCGACCGCGCGCTTGGCGCCGAAGGTCTTGACGAGGCCCGTGGTCTCGATGGCGGGGGCGGCGGTGTCGTTCATGTCCGTGCGGCCGGTCTGGCGTGAAGGATGGCGTCCCGCAATGACAGGCGGGCGCGACGGGGGCTGGCAGGAGGGACCGGCGCGATCGTGCGCCCTCCCCCCGGGGCCGCAGAACCTAGCGCCATGCGCGGCAACGGGAAAGCGCGCGCCCGACGCGCGCCCGCCGGCTCACGCAAGCGTGTTCCCCGCCCCGGTCGTTCCCCGTGGCGACACCGGCCGGAAGGGAATGTGCGAAGAACGCCGGCAATCGCATCGAGCGCGCTTGTGTCGGCGGGATCGATTTGCTACATCGCCCCCGCGCTTGGTTAAGCGGTCGTGGCGGAACTGGTAGACGCGCAGCGTTGAGGTCGCTGTGGGGCAACCCGTGGAAGTTCGAGTCTTCTCGACCGCACCATTCGCATCAAAAAAGCCGCGTAACTCTCACGAGTTGCGCGGCTTTTTGCTGTCGTTTCGAGGCCGTGGACCGAGCTGCCCGTCAGGATCTGCCCGTCAGCCGCCGCTCTCCGGCGCATCCGCCACGGCCGGCAGGATGTCGTCGAAGAATCTGTCCAGCCAACCGGATGGCGCGCTCGACGCGAGATAGTACTCGTTCAGCTCGACGATGAGCGCCGACGGACGCCGGAGCGCTTCCCGCCATCCCTCCGGCCCTTTCGGGTTGCGATAGTAGTTGTAGTAGTCGCTCGCGCCAAAGAACGCGCACTGGTTCAACGGCGACTCGATCCCAACCGCGAAGCTGCCGCCGACCACGTGCAGGTCCATCGCGCGGGCCGCTTCGCTGGGCCGGCAATCGATCTCCCCCCGCCCCGTCGGGTAATCGAGCGGCGGGTCCGCGAGGTTCATGAGGTTTGCGAGATCCGCGTCGCTGCCGAACGGCGGCAGGTCCCATCGCCAATGCTCGAATCGGACCTTCCCGAGGTCGATGCCCGAGGCGTCGGATAACTGCATGACCACCTGGCGGGCGACCCGGTCGCCGACGGCCAGGCTCCAGTGTGTTCCGCCTCTCGGGAAAGGTGGCACCGGGTCCCGCTTTCCATAGCCTCTCGTCAGCGCGACGCCGTTGACGAAGCTGACCCCGGCCGCGCGCAGCTCACGCTCGAGGACGCGGACGACCCGCCCTGGCGCCTCCTGCCGCCCGCAACTGCCGGGCGGCATCGCCTTGGGCAGGGTCGTCGCCTTGTTTGGCGTGAGCACGAAGACGAATGGACGGCCGAGCCGCTTCATCGCGCGGTCGAGCACGGTGAGCCTGTCGACGAGATGCGCGAGCCGCTGTTCGTCGTTGCCGAGACCCGGCGCGCAGTAGGCCAGGATGTAGGCCCGCTCGAAGAGCGTCTCCCCGGATCCGATCACGATCCCGTCACTGTAGGCGTGCGAGCTGGCGAAGACGTCGTAGTAGACTTGGTTGGTCGCCCTGACGACGGGGCCGCGGGGAAACAGGGTCCGAGCGAACGCCTCCTCCGCGGCCGTCCGGAACGGGGCTGGATCCTCGATGTCGAACGGCGGAACCGTCACCGCCCGCTCACCGTTGAGGGGCTTGGTCACGAGCACGGCGCGGATTCTCTCCGGGCCGTAGGCTGCGAGAAGGCCGAGCGGCAGCGGCGCCGCGAGCATCGCCAGCATCGCGGCGACCATCGCGTTCCTCAGCCAGTCCCGTCTCGGTCTTGCGTCCATCTCAGAACCGGAAATAGAGGAACGGGTGGAAGCTGACCGTCACCGCCTTGGCGAGAGCGAGGGCGAGGACCACGGCGGCCATGACGAGCCGCGCCGATTCCCACTTCGGCAGGGCGCGAAGCGTGTCGAGCGCGCGCGAGACACGCACGGACACGGGCAGGAAGCAGATCGCCAGCGCCACGGCCAGGATCAGCATCTGGTCGCGGGTCACGATGAAGGCACCGGTCCGCACGGCCGTCCAGTCCGCCATCACCGCAAGATACCGGAACGCGCTGTCGATATCCGGGGCCCGGAAGATCACCCATCCGATCGTCACCAGGACGAACGTCACGCCCACCGCGACGATGCGCGGCAGACGGCGAAGCGCCCGCTTCATGAACATGCGGTCGAGCGTCAGGAACAGCCCGTGATAGGCGCCCCAGGCCACGAAGGTCCACGCTGCACCGTGCCAGAGACCGGATAGGAGGAAGCAGATCCAGAGGTTGATATAGGTCCGGAGCGGGGAGACACGATCGCCGCCGAGCGGGATGTAGAGATATTCGCGGATCCATGTCGACAGCGAGATGTGCCAGCGCCGCCAGAAGTCGCCGAAGCCCACCGCCGTATAGGGCCGATTGAAGTTCTCCATCAGCCGGAAGCCCATCGTGCGCGCGATGCCGATGGCCATGTCCGAGTAACCGGAGAAGTCAAAGTAGATCTGCATCGCGTAGGCGAGCGCGCCGAGCCAGGCGATGCCGAAGCCGATCGTCGGCTCATGCGCGAAAGCCTGGTTGGCGATCTCCCCGACAGGGTCGGCGATCAGGACCTTCTTGCCGAGGCCGATGGCGAACCGCCGCAAGCCCTCGGCGAGGTCGTCGAAGCGGCGGGCGCGATCCTGAAGTTGCCGCTCGATGTCGTGATACTTGACGATCGGCCCGGCGAGGAGCTTGGGAAAAAGGAAGACGTAGAGCAGGTAGTCGCGCACCGACCGGGCCGGATGCCCGACGCCGCGATAGACGTCGACGACGTAGGTGATCTTCTCGAAGACGATGAACGAGATGCCGATCGGCAGCACGATTCCGGCGATCGCGGGCAGGTCGAGGCCGAGCACGGACTGGGCCACCGCCTGCGCGTTGTCCCAGCCGAAATTGGCGTACTTGAAGAAGGCGAGGAGGCCGAGATTGGCGGCGATGCCGAGGAAGAGCAGCGCCTTCCGGGCCCGCTGCCCGCGCCGCTCGCTCGACATCGCCCGGACGATTGCGAGATCGAGCAGCGCCGAACCCATCGCGAAGAAGACGAAGCGCGGCTCGCCCCAGGCATAGAACGCAAGGCTCGCGGCCAGGGCGACCCAGTTGCCCCATCGCGATGGAGAGGCCCAGTAAAGAAGGAGGAACGCGGGAAGGAAGCCGAACAGGAACAGAGGTGATGAGAAAACCAACGCTTATCCCGCAGCATGCACGCAGAAACGCGCCAGAGGCTCCCCGCGCAAGCGATACACCGGCACAAAATCAACCGCAATCTGAGTATTACTACCGAGACTGCGATGTCGGTCGCAGGATAACCTACGTTTGCCGCAGCGTGCTGGTGTCGGCGGTATCGACTCGCCACCTCGCCCTCCCGCGCTTGGTTAAGCGGTCGTGGCGGAACTGGTCGACGCGCAGCGTCGAGGTCGCTGTGATGCAAGCCGTGGAAGTTCGAGTCTTCCTCGACCGCACCCTTCGCATCAAAGAAGCCGCGTGGTCCCGACGGACC
>JAEVZM010000511.1 GCA_023392225.1 Pseudomonadota bacterium | reverse complement strand
CGACGGGCGCGAGCCCCCTGCTTCCGGGGACGCGCCCGCCGAGACGATGAAGCCCGACTACACCCTCGACTGCGGCTGGGGGCGCCTCCTCTTCGCCCAGACTTTCGCCTCGCCGCAGGCGATCGCCGACGCGACCCGCGCCGAGGAGCCGGAGCGCCGCGACATCGTCTTCTACGTGCGCGACCCGCATGTGGCGCTCGCCGCCGCGCCGCAGGAGCTGTTCCTCGACCCCTCCCACACCTTTCGTCTCGAGCTGTCGCGCTATGAGGCCGCCACCGCCGAGCCGCGCGGCTTCTTCATCCGCCGCCTGACGGCGATGGAGGATGCCGAGGCGATCAATCGCATCTACCAGTCGCGCGGCATGGTGCCGGTTCCGCCGGACTTCTTCTGGTCCAAGCGTGACGCCCGGGCGATCATCTATTTCGTCGCCGAAGACGAGGCGACCGGCGAGATCATCGGCACCGTCACCGGTATCGACCACCGACGCGCCTTCAACGATCCCGAGCACGGCTCCTCGCTCTGGTGCCTGGCGGTCGATCCGCAGGCCAATCACCCCGGGGTCGGCGAGGCCCTGGTCCACCGGCTCGCCGAGTATTTCGAGGCTCGCGGAGCGGCCTATCTCGACCTGTCCGTGCTCCACGACAACGACCAGGCCATCGCGCTCTACGAGAAGCTCGGCTTCGCCCGGGTCCAGTACTTCACGCTGAAGCGCAAGAACCCGATCAACGAGAAGCTCTTCGCCGGGCCGGCGATCACCGAGACGCTCAACCCCTATGTCACGATCATCATCGAGGAGGCGCGGCGCCGCGGCATCTCGGTCGAGGTCACCGACGCCGAGGGCGGCTTCTTCCGCCTCACCTATGGCGGCCGGACCGTGCACTGCCGGGAAAGCCTGTCGGAGTTCACCTCCGGCGTTGCCGTCTCGATCTGCGACGACAAGGCGGTGACGCGCCGCATCGTCAGCGCGGCCGGGGTCAAGGTGCCGGAGCAGATCGACGCCGACGACGCCGACCTTGCCGCGTTCATCGCCAGGCACGGCTCGGTGGTGGTGAAGCCGGCGCGCGGCGAGCAGGGGCGAGGGGTGGCCGTCGGCCTCGACACGGTCGAGGCGACCGAGGCCGCAATCGTCGCGGCGCGAAAGCTCTCCGACCGGGTGCTGGTCGAGCAATGCGTCACCGGGGAAGACCTGCGGCTGGTGGTGATCGACAAGCGGGTGGTCGCTGCCGCAATCCGGCGCCCGGCCCAGGTGATCGGCGACGGCAAGTCGACGATCCGCTCGCTCATCGAGCGCCAGAGCCGGCGACGGGCCCGCGCCACCGGCGGCGAGTCGCGCATCCCGCTCGACAACGAGACCGAGCGCTGCGTCGCCAGCGCCGGCTACGCCATGGACTCGGTGCTCGATCAGGGGCGGATCTTCCCGGTTCGCAAGACCGCCAATCTCCACACCGGGGGCACCATCCACGACGTCACCGGCGAGGTGCATGGACAACTGGTGCAGGCCGCGATCACCGCGGCGCGGGCGATCGACATCCCCGTCGTCGGCATCGACCTGATGGTGCGCTCGCCGCGCCAACCGGACTATGCCTTCATCGAGGCGAACGAGCGCCCCGGCCTTGCCAATCACGATCCGCAGCCGACGGCCGAGCGTTTCGTCGACTTCCTCTTTCCGCTGTCCATCCCGACGGCGGTGCGCAGCGCAGTGATGTGAGACGGACCCAGAATGCCGCGGCTTGCCATCGACTCCGAATACCTGTCTTCCCGCCTCGCCCAGCTTCTCGAGATTCCGAGCCCGACCGGCTACACCGACACGATCGTGCGCGAATGCTGCCGCGAGTTGCGTCGCCTCGGCGTGCGCTTCGAGGTCACCCGGCGCGGCGGGATACGCGCCTTCCTGCCCGGCAAGACCGACCGGCCGGCCCGCGCCATCGTCTCGCACCTCGACACGCTCGGCGCGCAGGTGAAGCTGCTCAAGGACAACGGCCGGCTGGAGTTGGTGCCGATCGGCCACTGGTCGGCGCGCTTCGCCGAGGGCGCCCGGGCCACCATCTTCTCCGAGAAGGGCGCCTTCAGGGGCACGATCCTGCCGATCAAGGCATCCGGCCACACCTTCAATGACGAGATCGACTCGCTGCCCGTCGGCTGGCCCTATGTCGAGCTTCGCGTCGACGCCGTCGCCCGCTCGGCCGCGGACGTGCATCGGCTCGGCATCGACGTCGGCGACATCGTGGCGATCGACCCCCAGCCGGAGTTCCTCGAGAACGGCTTCATCGTCTCGCGGCATCTCGACAACAAGGCGGGCGCGGCCCTGATGCTCGCCGCCATCGACGCGATCGTGAAGGAGAAGGCCGAGCTGACGGTCGACACCTTCTTCATCTTCACCATTGCCGAGGAGGTCGGCAACGGCGCCGCCGCGGTGCTCACGCCCGAGGTCGCCTCGATGATCACCGTCGACAACGGCACCACCGCGCCGGGGCAGAACTCCGACGAGTTCGGCGTCACCATCTGCATGGCCGACGAGACCGGGCCGTTCGACTACCACCTCACCAAGAAGCTGGTCGCGCTGTGCCGCGAGAACGAGATCCGCTTCCAGAAGGACGTCTTCCGCTACTACCGCTCCGACTCGGCCTCGGCCATCGTCGCCGGTGCCGACGTGCGCTCGGCGCTAGTCACCTTCGGTGTCGACGCCTCGCACGGCTACGAGCGCATCCACCTTCACGCGCTCCGCTCGCTGGCCGAGTTGATCACCGCCTACATCACCAGCCCGGTGGCGATCCGTCGCGACGCCGAGGAGTTCTCCGAGAGCCTCCGCGACTTCCCCCGCCAGCCGATGGCCGAGGCCGAGGCGCAGCTCAACGAGGTCGAGGTGCCCGAGCCCGAGCCGCTGGTGGAGACGCCGCGACGCAAGCCCCAGAGGCAGCCCACCGGCAAGGCGCGGTCGTGAAGTCAGGACCGCGCACTACATCCCCTTGACGCTCGGGGCAGCCATATCGCTAGATGTGGTGTCACGGTTCTCCGATTCGTTTCTTCGGATCGGAGCTAAGAGGGAACCCGGTGCGGCTTGCGCCAAAGCCGGGGCTGCCCCCGCAACTGTAAGCGGAGAGCAACTGCCCATTCGTCCACTGACGCCCTTCCGGGCGTCGGGAAGGCGGGCAGGTGCGTCGACCCGCGAGCCAGGAGACCTGCCGCGACACATGGAACGTCCACGGGCGGGGTGTCCGGCGGGTCGTCAGACGGCCTGCGCGCGCTCGTCCCGTGCCGCAAGCCGTTCGTCGGCGATGTCATCCCCGCCCCCCATACCACACGGGGGTCACAGCCGATGTCGCTTGCCGAACTGCACCACACGCCCGCGCCGCCGCCGGCCATCGCGCGGAACGAGGCGCCGCCCGCCACGGCGCCCGAGTACCAGGTCATCCGCCGGAGCGGCGGCGTCACCCGGTTCGATCCGTCCAAGATCGCGGCCGCCCTGACCAAGGCGTTCCTCGCGGTCGAGGGGCCGGGCGCTGCCGCCTCCCGCCGCATCCACGAGACGGTGGAGGAGCTGACGGCGCAGGTGGTGGCGGCCCTCACCCGACGGCCCGAGGCGGGCCGGACCTTCCACATCGAGGACGTGCAGGACCACGTCGAGCTGGCGCTGATGCGCGGCGGCCACCACAAGGTCGCCCGCGCCTACGTGCTCTATCGCGAGGACCGCGCCCGCGAGCGCGCCGCGGCCCTTGCGGCGGAGCCCGCGGCAGCGCCAGCGCTCCACATGAC
>JAEVZM010000476.1 GCA_023392225.1 Pseudomonadota bacterium | reverse complement strand
AACTTCCCGCTGATGCTCGCCAGTTGGAAGGTCGCGCCTGCGCTGGCCTTCGGCAACACCGTCGTGCTCAAGCCGGCCGAGCAGTCGCCGGCGACCGCGTCACTCCTGGGCCACCTGGCCGCCGAGGTGCTGCCCGAGGGCGTGCTCAACGTCGTCGTCGGCCGCGGCGAGACGGTCGGCAACGCCCTCATCAACCACGCCGGGGTGGCGATGATCTCGCTCACCGGTGACATCGCCACCGGCAAGAAGGTGCTGACCGCCGCCGCCAAGTCGGTCAAGCGCACCCATCTCGAGCTCGGCGGCAAGGCGCCGGTGATCGTCTTCGACGACGCCGATGTCGATGCCGTGGTCGAGGGGGTTCGCGTCTTCGGCTATGCCAATGCCGGGCAGGACTGCACCGCTGCCTGCCGCATCTATGCCGGCGCCAAGGTCTACGACAAGCTCGTCGCCGACCTCTCCTCGGCGGTGTCGACGATTCGCTATGGCCGCGACGACGACGACCAGAACGAGATCGGCCCGCTGATCTCCGAGCGCCAGCGCGAGCGGGTGGCGAGCTTTGTCGAGCGCGCCGCCGGCCTCGGCCATATCGAGGTCACCACCGGCGGCAAGCGGCCGGGCGGCAGGGGCTTCTTCTACGAGCCGACGGTGGTGGCGAACGCCCGGCAGGAGGACGAGATCGTCCGCCGCGAGGTGTTCGGCCCGGTGGTGTCGGTGACCCGCTTCTCCGACGCCGAGGAGGCGATCACCTGGGCAAACGATTCCGACTATGGCCTCGCCTCCTCGGTTTGGACCAGGGACGTCGGCAAGGCGATGCAGGTCGCCGCGCGCCTCCAGTACGGCTGCACCTGGATCAACTGCCACTTCATGCTGGCCAACGAGATGCCGCATGGCGGTTTGAAGCAGTCCGGCTACGGCAAAGACATGTCGATCTACTCGCTCGAGGACTACTCGGTCGTCCGGCACATCATGGCGAAGCTGGGTTAGCGGGGCAGGTCGCGCGCTGGTTCCCCGGTTGCATGCATGCGATAGCCACGGCCCGCGATCCGGACTAACACTCGCATCTGCGACATGCGCGCCGCGTCCCGGGCGCGCCTGTCCAAGTCGGCAGGCAATCGGCAGGCAGGATGCAGGGTGTGGCAATGGTCTTCTCCCGAACCGGGTGGCGGCACTGGACGTGTGCGATTCTGCTCCTCTTGTCCGCGGTCCTGCCCGCCGCGAGCCAGGGTGAGCTCACGCCTGCCGATCTGGCGCTGATCGGGCCGCCGGACCTGTCGAGCCCGCGGACCACCTTCGGCGCCCTGCAGTCGAGCGTGACGGAAGCCTACGATGCGTTCGCCAAGGCCTATGACCGCTATCGCGCGGAGCCGGGTGTCGCCCCGAGCCCGGAGGTCGCGGACGGGATCGACACCGTCAACCGCCTGCTCCGGCGCGCGATGGCGACAATCGACCTCAGCGAGGTGCCCGCGGTGGATCGCGAGCAGACCGGCATCGAGGTCGCCTTCCTTCTCGGCGAGGTCCTCGATCGCCTGCCGCCGGTCGATCTCGATACCATCCCCGACGACGTGGCGGTCGCGCGCGACGGCATCACCACATGGCGGTTGCCTCATACCGCACTCGCGATCGTCCGGATCGAGAACGGGCCGCAGGCGGGCGAGTTCCTGTTCTCGCCCGAGAGCATCGCCGCCGCCCGTGAGCTCTACGACGAGATCGGTGGCTATGGCGGGCGCGTGCAGGCGGGGCAGGACCTCTACCGCTTCTACACGCTCACCCCTGGCGATCTCCTGCCGCCGAAGTACCTCCTGTGGCTGGAGGACCTCCCGTCCTGGGTGCGGACCCCCGCCTTGCTGGGCCACGCGCCATGGCAATGGGTCGGCATCGCGCTGGTTCTCCTCGTCCTCTTCGGCGGATGGTGGCTGATCGTCCGGGCGATGCACCGGCGCCGGGCACGCAGCGAGCGCCGGCCAGGCTTCGTGGCGCGGCTGGTGCCGCCGATCCTCCTTGCACTCGCGGCCTTCGCTGCGCGCCGCATCATCGTCGAAGGCGTCAACGTCTCGGGGGATGTGCTGCTCATCTCGGCCACCGTGCTCGAAGGCATCGTCTATCTCGCCGCCGCCTGGGCGGCCTATCTTGTCTGCGCGGGCATCGGCGAGGGCATCGCCGGCTCGTCCCGGATCGATCGCGCCAGCATCGACGCGAGCCTCCTGCGGGTCGCGGCGCGGGTCCTCGGCATCGCGGTGGCGATCTCGGTGATCTTCGTCGGTGCGACGGAGATCGGCCTGCCGCTCTACGGCATCATCGCGGGCCTCGGCGTCGGCGGCCTCGCCCTCGGCCTTGCCGCCCGCCCGACGCTGGAGAACCTCATCGGCGGCTTCATCCTCTATGCCGACCGGCCGGTGCGGGTCGGGGAGTTCTGCCGCTTCGGCGACACGCTCGGATTCGTCGAGGAGATCGGTCTCCGCTCCACCCGCATCCGGGGTCTCGACCGCACGCTGATCAGCATTCCCAATGCCGACTTCTCCAACATGGAGCTGACCAACCTCTCGCGGCGCGATCATTCCCTGCTCGACGTGACGATCGGCCTCCGCGAGGACACCACCTCGGCCCAGCTCAAGGCCATCCTCGACGCGATTCGCGCCCTGCTCGCCGCCGACCCCGATGTGATGCCGGATACGGCGCGGGCGAGGCTCCAGGAGTTCGGTGCCTACTTCTACGGGATCGGCATCCGCGCCTACCTCGCGCCGCCGCACCCGAGCGCCTTCCTCGAGGCGCAGGAGCGCATCCTGTTCGCCGTGATGGCCATCGTCGAGGCAGCCGGGAGCGGGCTCGCCTTCGTGCCGCGCCCGGCGGTGAGCATCAGCGCTGCGGTGCCCGCGCACGGCGAGTCATCCTCCGCCGAATAGGCCGCCCAGCGTGCATTGCGCCCGGTTGTCGCCGGCCTGCCGCATCGCTAGCATGCGGCGCGATCGGCGGAGATGAATCCCCTTGAACTACCAGGCCCCCACACGGCCCGGCCACGTGCGGCGCGGCGTATCCAAGGCGGTGACCGTCTATGACGATCTCCGTGGCGGGATCATCGCCCTGACGCTGGCGCCGGGCACGCGCATCGACAAGGCGGAGATCTGTGAGCGCCTCGGTGTCTCGCGGCAGCCGCTGGCGGAGGCGATCGCCCGCCTTGCCGAGGAGCGGCTGGTCGAGGTCGCGCCGCAGAAGGGAACCTTCGTCGCCCGCATCCGCCTGTCGGATGTGGCCGAGGCGTCGTTCGTCCGGCGCGCGCTCGAGGTCGCGACGGTGAATGCTCTGGCGCCGCGCATCGACGACGCTGCGCTCGGGCGCCTCGAGCGGCTGCTCAACTACCAGACGGCCGCGGTCCAGGGTGAGGATATCGACGAGTTCTACGTCCTCGACGTGCGCTTCCACGAGGTCCTGTTCGACGCCCTCGCCATGCGTCGGGTGGCGGAGGTGGTGGACGCGTCCCGGGCGCAGCTCGAGCGGGCGCGCCGGCTGCTCCTGCCGACGCCGACGCGCAACCGCAACACGCTCCGCGAGCATCGCGCCATTCTCGACGCGCTGACCGCGCGCGATCCCGACCGGGCCGCCGCGGCGATGGGCGCCCATCTCGACGAGGGCATGGCGGAGCTCCGGCGCTATGCCGAAGGTCGTCCCGACCTTTTCGAGGCGTGACGGTTCAGCCCAACCGCTCATAGACCAGCACCGCCGCGGCGAGGTCCTCGATGGCGGTGCCAACCGACTTGAAGAGCGTAATCTCCTCGGCGCTGCTGCGTCCGGCCGCGGTGCCGCGGCAGAGGTCGAACAGGTCGCCGGCGATGCCGTCTTCCGAAAGGGCGCCCGCGGCGAGCGCCTGGACGATGTCGCCGGCCTCCTTCAGGGCGCCGCCGCGGGTGTCGACATAGACCGTAGCACGGCGCATCGCCGCGTCGTCGGCCTCGCGCATCGCCGGGTTGAAGGCGCCGACGAGGTCGACAT
>JAEVZM010000455.1 GCA_023392225.1 Pseudomonadota bacterium | reverse complement strand
GGGCCGCCGCTGTGCGCGGCAGAGGCCGCCCGCCATCGGGGTGTTGTTGTTTCTGGCGGACGGCCCGCTGTCCCCGGGGGCTGGAAGGGGGACAGCGGAAAGGATGAGCGAGTGGGGCGTCGGCGTGCGGCCTCGGCCACCACGGGGGAGCGGTTTGCGTCTTCGTTGCCTCCACGCGAGCAGGTTCGAGTGGAAGGTAAGGGGCCTCGGTAACCCTCGTAGGTCCGAATGTGTCCGAGTGTTTCCAAGGCCATCGATTTTGTGAGTGAGTGTGCCTGCCGGCCTGCCTGATACGCTTCGTTACAAAACTCCCTGCCGGGCGCGGCGAGGCCGGTGTATATGCGGGGGCAAGACAAGCAACAGGTCAGGGATGAACGGTCAGATCCATGTGCTGATCGTCGATGACGATCCCGAGATTCGCTCCCTGCTGGCACGGTATCTCGGAGCGCAGGGATTTCGCGTGTCCGTTGCCGCCACCCGCAGCGAGTGTGACGCGCGCATCAGTTCCGACCCGCCCGATCTCGTCGTCCTCGACGTCATGCTGCCCGACGGCTCGGGGCTCGACATCTGTCGCAGCTTCAACGAGGGCCGGCCGCGCATGCCGGTCATCCTCCTGACCGCGCTCAAGGAGGATGTCGACCGCATCGTCGGGCTCGAGATTGGCGCCGACGACTATCTCGGCAAGCCGTTCAATCCGCGCGAGCTCGTCGCCCGCATCAAGGCCGTGCTGCGGCGGATCGGCCCGGAAGAGCCGGAGGTCACCGACAAGGTCTACAGCTTCGGTGAGTTCGAGGCCGATCCCCAGGTGCGGCGCGTCGTCGGGCGCGATGGTGTCGAGATCGACCTGACCGGGGCGGAGTTCAACCTGTTGCACGCCTTCCTCGACCGGCCGGGTCGGCTGCTGTCGCGCGATCAGCTGCTCGACCTCACCAACGGCCGCACCCGCGACCCGCTGGACCGCTCGATCGACGTGCTGATGAGCCGGCTACGCCGCAAGCTCGGCGAGAGCGACGCGGAACCGATCTTCAAGACCGTCCGCAATGGCGGCTATCAGTTGACCGTGCCGGTGAGGGTCCGGGGCGCCGCGCGATGAAGTCGCTGCGCAACCGTTTCGCGCTGCTGTTGATCGTCGCCATCGTCACGGTGGTCGGGCTTGCCACCTTCGCCGCCGTCCGGGCGCTCCGCCCGCCGCTGCTCGAGGCGGCCATGGAGCCCGTGGCGCGGCAGCTCCAGCTGATCGCGCGCCTCGCCGAGGCCGACCGGGCCCGTGCGGAGGCGCTCGGGGTCGTGCTCGAGGATGCGCCGAGAGGGGGCGTCCAGCTGGCGGGCATGTCGGGCTTCCTGCGGCAGGCGCTGGAGCAGACCGGCCCGGCGCGGACGGTGGTGGTCACGCGGGGGGCGGGCGAGGCGGTCGCCACGGCCTCGGTCCAGCTCGGCCCGGCCGACTGGCTGATCGCCGACGTGCCCGCTCTCGGGCCCGCCCCCGACGGGGGATGGGTGGTCGCGGGGTGGAGCGCGCTGATCATTCTCGGCAGCACCGCCGTGTCGCTCTTTGCCGCCTCGAAGATCGTCAAGCCGCTGCAACTGCTCGAGGAGTCGATCGGCCGGATCAGCAGCGACGGGGTGCTGCAGCCCATCCCGGAGGTCGGCTCCAGCAAGGTACGCGCCACCGCCCATGCCCTCAACACGCTCTCCAGCCGCCTGAAATCTGCGATGGAGAGCCGGATGCGGCTGGTCGCCGCCGCCGGCCACGATCTCCGCACGCCGATGACGCGGATGCGCCTGCGCGCCGAGTTCATCGCCGACGAGGAGGAGCGCGCCAAGTGGCTCGCCGACCTCGAGGAGCTCGATGCGATCGCCGACAGCGCCATACGGCTCGTGCGCGAGGAGGTGGTCAGCGCCAGCCGGGAGACCGTGTCGCTGGCGCCGCTCGTCGGTGAGGTCGTCGAAGAGCTCGCCCAGCTCGGCTACAGGGTGAGGCCGCCAGCGGCGGTGCCTCTCACCGTGGCGGGCGCCCCGCTGGCGCTCAAGCGCGCCCTGCGCAATCTCATGATCAACGCCGCGACCCACGGCGGCGGCGCCGAGGTCACGCTCTCGCGCGACGGCGACTGGGCGGTCGTCTGGATCCGCGATAACGGACCCGGCATCCCCGAGAACTTGCTGGAGCATGTGTTCGAGCCGTTCTTCCGGGTCGATGCGGCGCGCCGCAAGACGATCCCGGGGGCCGGCCTCGGGCTGGCTATCGCACAGGGGATCATCGAGCGCTCGGGCGGCTCGATCGCGGTCGAGAACGTGGAGGAGCCGAGAGGCCTGCTGCAGATCGTGCGGCTGCCGTTGCTGCGGGTGTCCGATGCCGCCGTGCGGACGGCGCCGCCGCCCACCCCCGACCTGCACGGGGCCAGCGACGCATCGCATTGAGCCTCGGCGGGGAAGCGTCGTCTCAGCGCCCGTCGGGCGTGCGCAGGCCACCCCATTTATCCTGCACCGCATCGAGGTGCGCGGCAGGGTCGTAGACCTTCACCACCAGTCCCAGAGACTTCGCATCGAGCGTCCCATAGGCCGAAGGCAGGCCATAGGCGCCGACGACCCGCTGATACTGTTCGCGCTTCAGCGAGCCGAGGCCCACCGGCACCTCGTCGGCGACGCCGAGGCCGGCCGGGCGTGGTTGCCGCAGGGCCGGGGTGAACCGCCTCCTTCCGGGTGCTATTGTCGAATCAGGAATAGCTGCAGTGATGACGATGCCCTCTTCTTCATCCTCACCCCGCCCGGCTCGCGGGTCGGGCAAGGCCAAGGAGTCCGCCGGCGCGGATGCGACAGCCGCCGCTTCCGAACGGGGGTTGTTCGATACGGATCGGCCCGGCGGACTGCATCAGCGCGTCTATCGCAGCCTCGCCCACGCCATCGGCTCCGGGCGGTTCGACCGGGGAGAGAGGCTGCCGTCGGAGTCCGAGCTCGCCTCGACCTTCGCGGTGTCGCGGCCGGTCGTGCGCCAGGCGCTGCAGATTCTGCGGCGCGAGGGACTCATCGAATCGCAGCGCGGCTCGGGCAACTATGTCCGGGGTGACGATCGCGGCGTACCGGGCGCATCGACGGCGCCCTATTCACCGATCCAGATCCGCAACCTGCTCGACGATCTCGAATTCCGGCAGGTGATGGAGCCCGAGGCCGCGTTCCTCGCGGCGCGTCGGCGGACCGCCGCCGACCTGAAGCGCATGGAGGAGGCCATGCTGCGCTTCGAGGAGGCACAGGCGATCGGGGCGATCACGCACCATTTCGACTTCCTGTTCCATGAGGCGATCGCGCTGGCGACGACCAATGCGCGCTTCGTCGAGGCGGTGCGGGCGCTGGAATACCGTCCCGGCGATACGCGCCTGCAGATGCGCGATCACCTGCTCTTCCTGCCGAGCCAGCGGGCGACGGCGCTGCTGCGCGAGCACGGCGAGGTGCTGTCGCTGATCCGGCTGCGCGACGCCGAGGGGGCGAGGGCCGCGATGTGGAAACACATCGATGCGGCGCGCCTGCGGCTGACCGACCACATGACCGCCGCAAGCCGCTCGCCGACGGCGGCGCTGCCCGCCGAGCCGACGCCCTAGCGCGGGCCGCCCTCAGGCCAGCGGACGGCGCAGATGCCAGTCCGTGGCCTGCTGGAAGGCGTGGCCGCCGGCGCAGAGAAGATCCTCGCGGCCGTGCCGCGCGACGAGTTGCATAGAGATCGGCACGCCGGCGCTGGAGAAGCCGCAGGGCAGCACGATGGTCGGGTTGCCGGCGAGATCGAAAGGCGCCGTATAGCGGATCATCTGCAGCAGCACGTCGTCATCGGCGCCGAACGCTTCCAGTTCGGGCAGGGTCGGCGTCGGCGTGGTCATCGTCGGGATCAGCAGGAGGTCGATATCCTCGAACGCCGCCGCAAGCTGGCCGGAGAAGGTCAGGCGGTCGACCCAGGCATTGGCGACCGCCTCGCCGCTCACCTTGAGCCCATGCTCGATCAGGCCCGCCATGCCGGCCTGATAGTCCTCGGCGCGCGAGGGGTAGGTCGCCGAATGGACGCGTGCGGTCTCCGCACCGCAGATGTCGAACCAGCCGCGCAACGCCTGATAGGGGGAGGGAAAGCGCGCGGTGACGAGCCGTGCGCCGCGCGCCGCGAGGACCTGGCGCGCCGCGTCGACGGCCGCCACGACTTCCCCATGCGTGCCGGTCGCGATGAAGCTCTCGTCGATGCCGATGCGAAGGCCCTGCACGCCGCGCCGCGTCGCAGCGAGATAGTCTGGCACTTCCGTGCGCAGCGAGGTCGGATCCCTGTCGTCCGGACCGGCAATCACCCGCAGCATGGCGGACGCATCCTCGGCGCTCCGCGCGAAGGGGCCGACATGGTCGAGCGAATGCGACAGGGTGAATACGCCGTGGCGGCTGACGCGGCCCCAGGTTGGCTTGATGCCGGTGACGTTGTTGCAGGCGGAGGGGAAGCGGATCGAGCCGCCCGTATCGGTCGAGAGCGCGCCGAAGGTGAGCCCGGCCGCCGTCGCGACGCCCGAGCCGCTGGACGAGGTGCCCGCCCAATAGTCGGCGTTCCACGGATTGATCGGCACGGGGAAGATCGGATGGTTGTTGGTGTAGGCGCCCTCGGTAAGGGTCAGCTTGCCGAGCAGGATTGCGCCGGCGCCATAGAGGCGCTCGATCACCGTCGCGTCGTGGTCCGGCACGAAGTCGCGATGCACCTTCATGCCGGCCGTGGTTACCGCGTCGCGCGTATAGAAGAGGTCCTTCGCGGCAAGGGGGACGCCATGCAGCGGCCCGCGCCACAGGCCGCGGCCCAGTTCCTCCTCGGCGACCCGGGCCCGCGCCAGCGCCTGGTCGCTCATCACGGTGATGTAGCTGTGCAGCCGTCCATCGAGCGCCTCGATGCGCGCCAGGATGGTGCGAACCACCTCCACCGGGGAGATGTCGCCGCGGCGCAGCGCCTCGGACAGCTGCAGGATCGACCAGTAGTGCAACTCGGTCATGCGCGCCTCGTCGGAAACGGAATTGCTTCATCGCCCGAGAAAGGGGCCTGTGACAAGGGTTTCAAAGAGAGATGTCAAAAGCAATAAAATAATTTGACAACTTGACGAGCGCGCCCCTACGCTTCCTTTCTCGACGGGCAAGAAGAAGGGCACCGACGCCCGCCGGCGCAAGGGAATTCAAGGGGATCAACGCGGCTGGCCGCAACGTACCGGACGGTATCCGGCCCGATTGTCTGTCCGCCGCCGCTTCACAGGGGAACCGACAATGACCATGAAGAGGACCGTCCAGCGCCTGGCCTTCACGGCCTTCGCGCTCATCGCGGGGGCCTCCCTTGCTTCGGCGAAGGATACGCTCACGCTCGGCCTGCCCATCGAGCCCACCGGTCTCGATCCGACCATTTCCGCGCCGGTGGCCATTCGCGAGGTCACCTGGGGCAACGTCTATGAAGGCCTCACCACGATCGACAAGGACGGCAAGGTGCAGCCGCTGCTGGCCACGTCCTGGACCGTCTCGCCCGATGGCCTGACCTATACGTTCAAGCTGCGCGAGGGCGTGACGTTCCATAACGGAACGCCGTTCGACTCCTCGATCGTCAAGTTCTCGCTGGACCGCGCCCGCGCCGCCGACTCGACCAACGCGCAGAAGCAGTTCTTCGAGCCGATCGAGAGCATCGAGACGCCGGATCCGCTCACGGCCGTGATCACGCTGAAGGAGCCGGCCGGCCTCTTCACCTACCATCTCGGCTGGGGCGATGCGGTGATGATCGACCCCAAGACGGTTGAGACCAACAAGACCGCGCCGATCGGCACCGGGCCGTTCAAGTTCAAGGACTGGCAGCGCGGCGACAGGGTCGAGCTGGTCAGGAACGAGGACTACTGGGACAAGGGCGTGCCGAAGCTCTCCGCGGTCACCTTCCGCTTCATCGGCGATCCGCAGGCCCAGGCCGCCGCGCTCAGGGCGCATGACATCGACGGCTTCCCGAACTTCACCGCGCCGGAGCTCGTCGCCGACTTCCAGACGGATCCGTCCTTCGCCGTCGTCATCGGGGCGACGCCGCGCAAGCTGGTCGCCGGCATCAACAACGAGCGCTCGCCCTTCGAGGACGTGCGGGTTCGCCAGGCGATGATGAGCGCCATCGACCGCTCGCAGGTCATCGACGGCGCCTATTCCGGCTACGGTACCGCCATCGGCAGCCATTACGCCCCGACGGACCCCGGCTATATCGACCTGACGGGCGTCCTTCCCTACGACCCCGAGAAGGCGAGGGCGCTTCTCGCCGAGGCGGGGTATCCGGACGGCTTCACCGCCTCCATCAAGTGCCCGCAGATGACCTATACGACGCGGGCCTGCGAGGTGATGCAGGCAATGCTCGCCGATGTCGGCATCACGCTGAACATCGAGCCGAGCGAGTTTCCCGCCAAGTGGATCGATGAGGTCTTCATCAAGCACGACTACGATCTGACCATTGTCGATCACGCCGAGCCGATGGACATCGACATCTATTCCCGTCCGACCTACTACTTTCTCTACAAGAACCCGAAGTTCAACGACCTGATCGCCAAGGCGAGCGTCCTCGCCGACGAGAGCGAGCGCAGCAAGCTCTATGAAGAGGCGGAGAAGATCCTCGCCGAAGAGGTTCCGGCCCTCTACCTCTTCGATCTGCCCCGCCTCAACATCTGGGACGCCAATGTCCGCGGGTTGTGGCAGAACGAGCCGATCTCGCAGGTCTATGTCCGCGATGCGTACTGGGCCGAATAAGGCGGCCCCATCGATGATCTCCGGGACGGCACGAGGCGAAGACGCCGGTGCCGTCCCGGCCGTTCCAGCGCAAGAGGCTGGCGAGACCGTCGGAAAGCGAGCCTGAACGCACGATGCGCCGCCTCCTCCTCACCCGTCTCGCCTCGTTCATCATCACCCTTCTCGTCGCCTCGCTGCTGATCTTCGCCGTGCTCGACCTCCTGCCCGGCAATGCCGCTGCCATCCTCCTTGGCACCGCGGCGCGCGAAGACACGATCGCCGCGCTGGAGCAGCAGCTCGGCCTCGATCAGCCGGCCTATGTCCGCTATGCGAACTGGATCGGCGGGGCGCTCACCGGGGATCTCGGCGAGTCCGCCTCCTACGGCGTGCCGGTCGCCGGGCTGATCGGCGAGCGGCTGGCGGTGACGCTGCCGCTCGCTGCGTTGGCGCTGGCGATCGCGGTGACGATCGGCGTCCTCCTCGGCGTCGCGGCCGCGGCCGGGCGCCGCCGCTGGCCCGACCGCACCGCCTCGGCCTTCGCACAGGTCGGGATCGCCATCCCCGATTTCTGGTTCGGCATCCTGTTGATCCTCCTGTTCTCGAGCACGTTGCAGTGGTTCTCGGGCGGTGGCTTTCCGGGCTGGGAACAGCCGGGGGAGGCGCTCAAGGCGCTGCTGCTGCCGGCGATCGCGCTGGCCCTGCCGCAGGCCGCGGTGCTCACCCGCGTGACGCGGTCCGCGGTGCTCGAAGTCTCCGACGAGGAGTTCATCCGCACGGCGCGGGCGAAGGGGATCAGCCCGCGCCGCGTGCTGTGGCGCCATGCGGTGCGCAACGCGCTGTTGCCGATCGTGACGATCATCGGGCTGCAGTTCTCGTTCCTGATCGCCGGCGCCGTGCTCGTCGAGAACGTGTTCAACCTGCCCGGGATCGGCCGTCTCGCCTATCAGGCGCTCGCCCAGCGCGACCTGATCGTGATCCGCAACGTGGCCATGTTCTTCGCAGGGCTGGTCATCGTCGTGAACTTCCTGGTCGATCTCGCCTATCTCTGGCTTGATCCGCGGCTCCGGTCGGCCTGACGATGAGCGAGACCGCGATCCCCTTCCGCACCCGGCTGCGCCGCCATGCGAGCCTCGCCGCCGGGCTCGTCATCACCGGCATGTTCATCGCCATCGCGGTCCTTTCCCGCTTCTGGACGCCGGCACCGCCGACCAAGCTCAACATTGCCGGCAAGCTGCAGGCCCCGCTGGTCTCCGGCCTTGCCGGCACCGACGCCTTCGGCCGCGACATCTTCTCGATGCTGATGGTCGGCGCCTGGAACTCGCTCTCGATCGCCTTCGTGTCGATCCTCATCGGTGGTGCCATCGGCGTGGCCTTCGGCACGGCCGCGGCGGCGATCCGTGGCTGGCCGGAGGAGATCATCCTGCGCGCCGCCGACGTCGTGTTCGCCTTTCCGGCGCTGATCTCGGCGATCATGATTGCCTCGCTGATCGGGCCCGGCGCCTTCACCGCGGTGGTCGCCATCGGCCTGTTCAACGTGCCGGTGTTCATCCGCGTCTCGCACGGCGTCTCGCTGCGCGTCTGGGCGCGCGACTTCTGCCTGGCCGCGCAGGCGGCGGGCAAGAGCCGGCTGCGGATCACGGTCGACCACGTGCTGCCGAACATCGCCGGCGGCCTCGCCGTGCAGGCGACGGTCCAGATCGCCCTCGCCATCATCGTCGAAGCGGGGCTGAGCTTCCTCGGCCTGTCGCTGGCGCCGCCGGCACCGAGCTGGGGACGGATGCTGAGCGACGCGCAGACCTTTCTCGGCAAGGCGCCATGGATGGCGATCGCGCCCGGCGTGACCATCGCCCTTGCCGTGCTCGGTCTCAACCTGCTCGGCGACGGGCTCCGCGATCTCTTCGATCCGCGTTCGGGAGACCGGGACCCATGATCGACGTCTCGCTCGACGCGATCCGCCTGTTCCGCCGTGACCGCGAGCCGCTTTCGCTGGTCGAGAAGATCGCCTTCTCGATTCCATCCGGCGCGACGCTCGGCATCGTCGGCGAGTCGGGCTCCGGCAAGTCGCTGACCTCGCTGGCGATCATGGGCCTCTTGCCTCGCGGCATGCGCGCCGAGGGCAGGGTGCTCTTGGACGGCACCGATCTCCTCAAGCTCGACGACCGGCAGATGCAGCATGTGCGTGGCGCGCGCATCGGCATGATCTTCCAGGAGCCGATGACCGCGCTCAATCCGGCCATGCGCATCGGCGACCAGATCACCGAGGGGCTGCTGGCGCACCGCGCCGTCAGTCGCGCGGAGGCGCGTGCCGAGGCCCTGCGACTGCTCGAGCGCGTCCGCATCCCCGATGCAGCGCGCCGGATCGATGCCTATCCGCACGAGCTCTCCGGAGGCCAGCGGCAGCGCGTCGGCATCGCGATCGCGCTCGCGCCGGGGCCTTCGCTGCTCATCGCCGACGAGCCGACCACCGCGCTCGATGTCACGGTGCAGGCGGAAGTGCTGGAGCTGCTCGGCGAGCTGATCAGCGAGCTGCGCATGTCGCTGCTGATGATCAGTCATGATCTCGGCGTCGTTGCCAGCATCTGCGAGCGCACGCTGGTGATGCATGCGGGGCGGATGGTGGAGGCCGGTCCGACCGAGACGGTACTCCGGCATCCGAGCGAGGCCTATACGCAGCGCCTGCTCGCGGCCATGCCGCGCATCGAAAGCGCCATCGAGCACGAGGCGGAGCCTTCGGAGCGCGCCCTGCCGGGAACGCCACCGATCCTTGAGGTGGTGAACCTCGAGCGCAGCTATGCCCCGCGTTCCGGCAGCGCCCCGGCCAAGGCGGTCGACGGCGTGAGCTTCGAGATTCCTGCGGGGACGATCCACGGCATCGTCGGCGAGAGCGGCTGCGGCAAGTCCACGCTCGCCCGGATCGTGATGGCGCTCGACCGGCCCACATCGGGCACCGTGCTCTTCCAGGGCGAGGACATCTTCGCCAAGTCGCCGCGTGAGCTCCTCGCCATCCGCCGCGGCATCCAGATGGTGTTTCAGGATCCGCAGGGCTCGCTGGATCCGCGCCAGAAGGTGGCGAGCATCGTCGCCGAGCCGCTCCATCTCGACCCCGCTGCGCCGCGCGGGCGCGATCGGGAGCGCCTGGTCGCGGAGACCCTTCTTCGCGTCGGTTTGAGGAAGGAAGACGCGCAGCGCTATCCGCACGAATTCTCCGGCGGCCAGCGCCAGCGCATCGCCATCGCGCGCGCTATCATCGGCCACCCGAAACTGATCGTCGCCGACGAGCCGGTCTCGGCGCTCGACCTTTCGGTCCAGGCCCAGATCCTGCGCCTGATCCGCGAGCTGCGCGACGTCCACGGCCTCACCTTCCTCTTCATCAGCCATAGCCTCGCCGTGGTGGAGACCATCTCCGACCGGGTCGGCGTCATGTATCGCGGCCGCTTCGTCGAGAGCGGAACGGCCGCCGAGATCTTCCGCCACCCCACCAACGACTACACACGGCGCCTGATCGACGCCGAGCCGAGGATCGACCGGCCGCGCCGATATGGCCGCGCCGCTGCCGATCGCACCGCCGTAACCTGATGGAGACCATCGTGCTGAGCCAGACCGTCACCGGCGAACCGACCGACGCATTCATCCGCCGCCATTTCGCGGGGGACTTCCTGCTCTGGTCGCCCAACATCCAGGCGGAGGCGTTTCTCAACTGGGATCGCATCTGGGCGACGCGGACCATCCGCAAGGGAACGCCGAAGCCCCTGTCGGTGGCAGCACAGCCGCTCGACATCACCTTCGAGAGCGGTGGCGCGACATACGGCATCGATGACCTGATGCGCTGGGAGTTCGTCTCCGGGCTGCTGGTGGTCAAGGGCGGCGAGATCCAGCTCGAGCGCTATGCCATGGACCTGACGCCGGAGCGCTGCTGGCAGTCCTCTTCCATGGTCAAGTCGCTGGCCGCGATCCTGGTCGGTGCCGCCGTGCAGGACGGCGCCATCCGCTCGATCGAGCAGTCCGTCGCCGAGTATCTGCCGGAGCTCGCGGGCACCGCCTATGAGGTCGTCACCCTCAAGCACCTCCTGCAGATGGCCTCGGGGGTCTCTTGGGTCGAGAACACGGACGACCTGAAGACCGACGTCGCCGAGCACTACATCAAGGTGATCGCGGCGCGGCGCCCGGGCTACATCGTCGACTATCTCGCCACGCGGCCGCGCGCCAATCCGCCCGGCACGCAGTTCTACTACAATACCGGCGACACCTTCCTGCTCAGCCACGTCCTCAGCCGCGCGACCGGCATGAACGTCTCGGACTACTGCTCCGAGCGGCTCTGGAAGCCATTCGGCTTCGAGCAGGACGGCTTCTTCATCCTCGATTCCGACGACGGCCACGAGGTGGTCGGCAGCTGCTGCGGCGCGAGCCTCAGGGACTATGCGCGCTGGGGCCTGTTCATGCTCGCCGATGGCGTCATCGACGGAAAGCGCGTCGTTCCCGAGGGCTGGGTCGAGGCGTCGACGTCGCCGACCGCGCCCAATTTCGCCTTCGACTTCGGCGGCGAGCGCGGCGTCGCGGGCGGCTCCGGCTCCGCCTTTACCGGCTATGGCTATCTGTGGTGGACCCGTCCTGGCGGCGACTACCAGGCGCTCGGCAGCTACGGACAGTGGATCTATGTGAGCCCGGAGAACGACACCGTCGCGGTGATCCTCGGGGCGGTACCGCGGCACGTCTACATGTCGCCGGAGGAGCGCGCGCTGCACGCCAATTCCTCGCATTGCGGCTCCGAGATGCGGCTCGATTTCATCAAGGCGGCCATGCAGGCGCTGGCCTGAAGACCCGAAGCGTCGGGAGAGAAACAATGAATGTTGCAATGAGCCCCGAGAACAGCGCGTCGGCGCCGGCCGAGAGCCTCCGCCGCATGTTCATCGGCGGTGAATGGGTCGAGGCGCTCTCCGGCCGCGTGCTTGAGACGCGCAATCCCGCGACCGGCCAGCTGCTCGGCCCCATTCCGCGCAGCGCGGCGGGGGACATCGCCCGCGCGGGCGCGGCC
>JAEVZM010000428.1 GCA_023392225.1 Pseudomonadota bacterium | reverse complement strand
CGCGCATGGAGGCGCCGCGATGATGGACCGTTTCGTATTCCCCGGCCTGACCACGCGCGTGGTCTTCGGCGCGGGCACGATCGCCCAGGTCGGCGACGAGGTCGCCCGGCTGGGGCACGCCCGGGCGCTGGTCCTGTCGACCGCCCATCAGCGCGCGGATGCCGAGCGCCTCGCCGCGAGCCTCGGTCCGCTCGCCGCCGGCACCTTCGCCGGCGCGGCGATGCACACCCCGGTCGCGGTGACGGAGGAGGCGCTCGCGGCCTACAAGGCGAGCGGGGCCACCGCCGTCGTCAGCCTCGGCGGCGGGTCGACCACCGGCCTCGGCAAGGCCATCGCGGTGCGCACCGGTGCCGACCAGGTCGTGGTGCCGACCACCTATGCCGGCTCGGAGATGACCGACATCCTCGGCGAGACCGCCGACGGCGAGAAGAAGACGCGCCGCTCGCCCGACATCAGGCCCGAGACCGTGGTCTACGATGTCGACCTGACGTTGAGCCTGCCGGTCGGCCTCACCGTCACCTCGGCCATGAACGCGATCGCCCATGCCATGGAGGCGCTCTATGCGCCGGACCGCAATCCGGTGATCGAGCTGATGTGCGGCGACGCGATGCGCGCCTTCCGCGACGCGCTGCCGGTCTTGGTTCGGGAGCCGCGCGACCCGGCCGCCCGTGCCGGGGCGCTCTACGCGGCCTGGTGCTGCTCGACGGCGCTCGGCAGCGTCTCGATGGCGCTCCACCACAAGCTCGCCCACGTCTTCGGCGGCTCGTTCGAGACCCCGCACGCCGAGACGCATGCGATCCTCCTGCCCTACACGACCGCGTTCAACGAGGTCGCGGTGCCCGATCTGCTCGCGCCGATCGCCGCGGCCTTCGGCGGCGGATCGGCCGGCGGCGGGCCGTGGGACTTCGCGGCGTCGGTGGGCGCGCCGCGGAGCCTCAAGGACATCGGCATCGCCGAGAGCGACCTCGACCGCGCCGCGGCGATCGCCGTCAGGAACGCCTACGCGAACCCGAGGCCGATCGACGAAGCCTCGATCCGTGAACTCCTCCAGGCGGCGTGGGAGGGACGCCGCCCGGGGGGCTGACACAGGGAAAACAGGGAGGAAAGAATGATCACGAGACGCAATTTCCTGAAGACGACGGCCGCAACGGGCGTCGTGCTCGCGTCCGGCGGCCTCGCCATGCCGGCCATCGCCCAGGGCGCCAAGATCCGGCTCGGCTACGTCTCGCCGCAGACCGGCCCGCTCGCCGGCTTCGCCGAGAGCGACGCCTTCAACATCGAGACGTTCCTCGCTTCGGAGGCGGGGAAGAACTTCGAGGTGCTCGTCAAGGACAGCCAGTCCAACCCGAACCGCGCGGCGGAGGTGGCCAAGGAGCTGATCATCGACGACGAGATCGACCTGATGCTCGTGGGCTCGACGCCCGAGAACACCAATCCCGTCGCCACCACCTGCGAGGCCGAAGGCATTCCCTGCATCTCGACCATGGCACCGTGGCAGCCCTGGTTCATCGGCCAGCAGGGCAACCCCGGCGACCCGGCGTCGTGGAAGCCCTTCGATTTCGCGTACCACTACTTCTGGGGCCTCGAGGACATCATCGCGACCTACACCTCGATGTGGAAGCAGCTCGAGACCAACGGCCAGGTCGGCGGCCTCTTCCCCAACGATGCCGACGGCAATGCCTGGGGCGATCCCGTCAACGGCCTCAAGCCCGGCCTCGCCGCGGCGGGCTTCACCCTGACGGACCCCGGCCGCTACCAGAACCTCACCGACGACTTCACCGCCCAGATCAACGCCTTCAAGGCCGCGAACGCGGAGATCGTCACCGGCGTCGTCATCCCGCCGGACTTCACCACCTTCTGGAACCAGGCCCGCCAGCAGGGCTTCCGGCCCAAGGCGGTGACGGTTGCCAAGGCGATCCTCTTCCCGCAGTCGGTGGAGACGCTCGGCGAGGCCGGCAACAACCTCTCCTCCGAGGTCTGGTGGTCGGCCTCGCACCCGTTCAAGTCCTCGCTCACCGGCCAGACCTCGGCCGAGCTCGCGGCGGCCTTCACGCAGAAGACCGGCCGGCCGTGGACCCAGCCCATCGGCTTCGTCCATTCCCTGTTCGAGATGGCGGCGAACGTGATGGGCCGGGTCGAGGACCCGACCGACACCGAGGCCGTCGCCGCGGCGATCGCGGCCACCGATGCCGACACCGTCGTCGGCAAGATCGTCTGGAACGGCGCCGGCGTGCCGCCCTTTGCGGCCAAGAACGTCTGCAAGACGCCCCTGGTCGGAGGGCAGTGGCGGCGCAAGGACGACGGCAGCTTCGACCTCGTCATCGTCGACAACTCGAACGCACCGGAGATCCCTGCCGCCGGCAAGATGGAGGCCCTGAGCTGACGCAACGCGCCGGGCAGGGGGAGGCGCACCGCGCCTCTCCCGGTCCCCGGCGACCGGCGGATGACATGATCCTCAGCCTCGACACCGTCTCGAAGTCGTTCGGCGCGCTCAAGGTCGCGGACGCCGTGAGCTTTGCCGTGCCGCGTGGCGAGGCGCTCGGCATCATCGGGCCGAACGGCGCCGGCAAGTCGACGCTGTTCAACCTCATTACCGGCAACCTCTTCGCCGATGGCGGGCGCATCGAGTTTCTCGGCCGCGACGTCACCCGCGTCCCGGCGATGGAGCGGGTGCGGATGGGGATCGGCCGCTCGTTCCAGATCCCACAGCCTTTCGAGGGGCTGACGGTGTTCGAGAACCTCCTTGCCGCCGCTGCCTTCGGGCGGGGCATGAAGGAGGAGGCAGTGGTCGACGAATGCGCCCGCATCCTTGCGGCGACGGAGCTTCTCAGGAAGGCCAATACCCTCGCCGGCGCGCTGAGCCTTCTCGACCGCAAGCGCCTCGAGCTCGCCCGCGCCATGGCGACCGGACCCGAGCTGCTCCTCCTCGACGAGATCGCCGGCGGCCTCACCGAGGGAGAATGCCGGGCGCTCGTCGCGACGATCCGGGCGATCCATGCGGAAGGCACGACGATCATCTGGATCGAGCATGTGCTCCACGCCCTCAACTCGGTGGTCGAGCGGCTGCTCGTCCTCGACTTCGGCCGGGTGATCGGCCTCGGTGCGCCCGAGGCGATCATGGAGTCGAAGGAGGTCAAGGAAGTCTATCTGGGGATCGAGGTCTGATGCTGCTTGAGACCCGCGCCCTCGATGCGCGCTACGGCCAGTTCCACGCGCTGTTCGCGGTCGATTTCGCCGTCGACGACGGCGAGTGCATCGCCGTCATCGGCGCCAATGGCGCGGGCAAGTCGACCCTCATGCGCTCGATCGCCGGGGTCCTCCGCAACGCCCCCGGGATGGTGCTCCACCGCGGCACGCCGATCGGAGCCCTCTCTTCCGCCGAGGTGATGAAGCGCGGCATCGCGATGGTGCCGGAGGGCCGCCGCCTGTTTCCCTCGCTCAGCGTCGAGGAGAATCTCCTCATCGGCGGCCAGGTGCGGAAGGCCGCCGGGCCGTGGGACCTCGCGGCCGTCTATGGCCTCTTCCCCATCCTCCGCGAGCGTCGGCACAGTCCCGGCACGGCACTGTCCGGCGGCCAGCAGCAGATGGTGGCGATCGGCCGGGCGCTCATGTCCAATCCGGGCCTCCTCCTCTGCGACGAGATCAGCCTCGGCCTCGCGCCGGTGGTGATCCGCGACATCTACGCCGCGCTGCCCCGTATCCGCGCCGGCGGCACGGCGTTGGTCCTGGTCGAGCAGGACATCGGCCAGGCGCTGTCCGTCGCCGACCGCGTCTACTGCCTGATGGAGGGGCGGGTGACGCTCACCGGGCGACCCGCCGAGGTGACGCGCGAGGCAATCCACGCCGCCTATTTCGGGGAAGCGGCATGATCTGGGGCGACACCCTCGTCCAGGGGATCCTGCTCGGCGGGCTCTATGCGCTGTTTGCCGCCGGGCTCAGCCTCGTCTTTGGCATCATGCGTCTCGTCAACCTCGCCCATGGCGACCTGATCGTCTTCGCGGCCTACCTGGTGTTGCTCGGTGTGTCGCTGCTCGGGCTCTCGCCGTGGGTCGCCGCGCTCCTCGCCGCGCCGGTGATGTTTGCCCTCGGCTGGCTGCTGCAGAGCCTCGTCCTCAACCGCGTTCTCGGCAAGGACATCCTGCCGCCGCTCCTCGTCACCTTCGGCCTCTCGGTGGTCATCCAGAACGGGCTGCTCGAAACCTTCTCCGCCGACAGCCGCCGCATCCCGGCCGGACCGCTCGAGGGCGCCTCGCTCGATCTCGGGGTCGTCACCGTCGGGGTGATGCCGCTCCTCACCTTCGGCTCGGCGATCGCGGTGATCCTCGCGCTCAACGCGATCTTCTACCGCACCGCGCTCGGCCGCGCCTTTCGCGCCACCTCGGATGACGCGGTCACCGCCGGGCTGATGGGGATCGAGCCGCGACGCATCTTCGCCGTCGCCACCGGCCTCGCCATGGTCGTGGTCACCATCGCCGCGCTCTATCTCGGCATGCGCGCCAATTTCGATCCCGCGACCGGCCCGGCGCGGCTGATCTACGCCTTCGAGGCGGTCATCATCGGCGGTCTCGGGAGCCTCTGGGGGACACTCGCCGGCGGCATCATCATCGGGGTCGCGCAGACCTTCGGTGCCGCGATCAATCCGGAGTGGCAGATCCTCTCCGGGCATGTGGCATTCCTGCTCGTGCTCCTCGTGCGGCCGCGCGGGCTGTTCCCGCGCGCGGTGGACTGAGCGGGAGCGCGCCATGTACAGGCTCACCACCCGCACCC
>JAEVZM010000302.1 GCA_023392225.1 Pseudomonadota bacterium | reverse complement strand
GTGCCGGCACCGGGCTCGAGAAGGGAATCGCGGCGCCGCTGGCGAGCATGATCAGCATCGGCGCCGCGATCGCGCCGACGATGAAGGCGGCGCGCCACGCCCAGTCCGAGGCGACGGGTGGCAGCAGCCCGCTGAGGATGCCGGTCATGCCGGCAATGCGGCCGTGGAACGCCATCAGCAGCACCGCGGCAAGGCCGATCAGGGCGCCGCCGGCGAGGGACTCGAGCGGGGTGAATGCCGTCATCGCGTCCGCGCCCTGCAGGTCGAGACGCCGAGCACGGTGTAGAGCGGGCAGAAGCCCGCGACGGCGGTAACGATCAGGATCGCCGCGACGGCCAGGCCGATCCAGAACCAGACCGCGCTTGCGAACAGGGGAAGGCCGGAGAACAGTACGACCAGGGCCAGGGCGACGCCCGCTGCGATCCGTATGATGCGATCCGGTATTCCGACGTTGGCGTGCATATATTGAGCTCCTGACGGGCGGGCATTGTGCGTTGCATTCTTGCCAAGGCGATATATAAGCGCTTTCTAATATGTTCAATATGGAAATCGAGAGACTCGAGGAAAAGGCCGAGGAGGCGAGCCGCCTGCTGGGAGCCATGGCCAATCCCAGGCGGTTGCTGATCCTGTGCAACCTATTGGTCCGCGAGATGAATGTCACAGAGCTCGGCGAGCGGGCAGGGCTCGGGCAGTCGCCCATGTCCCAGCATCTGTCCAAGCTTCGCGCCCTGGGGCTGGTGACCACGCGGCGGGATGGCCAGCAGGTGTACTACCGCCTCGCCTCGGAAGAGGTGCGGCGGGTGCTGGAGACGCTCTACGGGCTCTATTGCGGCCCGGAGCAATAGCCAAGAAGCAGGACACAGCGCCCATCGGGGGACACCGCGGCGCGGGGGCGAGCAGGGCGCTCGCCGGTTCGGCCGGGAGAGGGACGGGCCGGCCTCGCAGGAGGGACCGGCCCGTCGAAAGCGTCAGTTGGACGGGAAGATCTGCTTCCAGTCGTCCTTCATGCTGATCAGGTGCCAGCCCTCCTTCGACGCATCATCCATCGCCTTGTCGAGCTTGCCGAAGTGCGAGTCGCGGTCATAGGCGAACTCGCGCGCCGCATCGTCGTGGTGGACGATCATGCCGAGGCGCTTGCCGGGGGCGGTCGTGGTCCACTGCAGCATCTGGTAGTCGCCGTCGGAGTTGCCGAAGGCGGCGATCGGGCGCTTGCCGATGAACTTCTGGATGCCGACCGGCTTGCCGGGGCCGTCGTCGATGAAGTCGATCTCGGCCTCGCGCATCAGGACGGGGCCGTTGTCCGTCACCTCGTACTTGAGCTTGACCGACGAGCCGACGACGTTCTCCGGAGGGATGCCGTAGGTCTTCTCGGTCCACGGGCGCATGAACTCGATGCCACCGCCGGAGACGATGTAGACGTCGAAATCGTTGGCCTTGAGGTAGTCGATGACCTCGACCATCGGCTCGAAGATCATCTCGGTGTCGAGCTTGTCGGTCTTCGGGTTCTTGGCCGTGGCGATCCAGGCGCTCACGGTTTGCTCGAACTGGTCGGTGGTCATGCCGGTATGGGTGACGGCGATGATCTTCTCGAGTCCTTCCTTGCCAGATGCGACGAGGCCGGACATGTTACCGTCGAGCACCGACTTGTAGGGCTCGGTGGTCTTCCACTCGGGGTGGTCGGGCGCCATGGCCTTGATCTCGTCCAGCGCGAAGGCGAGCTGGACGTACATCGGCTGCTCGCTCCACAGCGTGCCGTCATTGTCGAAGGTCGCGATCCGGTCGCCCACGGCGACGAAGTCCGCACCACCTTCGGTGGTCACCGCGGTGACGAAATCGATGATCGCCTGCTTGTTGGCGCCGTCATTCCAGGACGGGAGCGTATCTTCCTGCGCATGGGCGGCGGAGATCGCGGCGAAGGCGCCGAAGCCGATGGCGGCCACTGTCGAAACGAACTGGTGTCTGTTCATCTTGGGCCTCTCCAGGGGGTGGGGCGGGTTGTTTGCCTTGTCGCTTCCATAGAACTCGCCCCGTCCGAAGACGGGGCGAGCAGTGTCGGTTCTGGCCTTTCGGCTTAGTTGCCGGTCGGAAGGCCGATGTTGAAGCCGTCCTTCGCCAGCGCATCCTGAATGTACTTGAAGTGCTGGTACTCGGTGAGGGTGATCGGACCCGAGTAGGATTCGCTCTGGAGCTTCCGCGGCGGATCCTTGACGTAGGTCTTCATGAGGGTCGAGATCGCGTCATTGGCCGGCACCAGGGCCCAGGTGGACTCGGTGAAGGTGGTCATGAAGATGTCGTACCGCTCCTGCGGGTCGGCCTGCAGGTCGAAGACCTGCGGGACGGTCGCCACATAGGCTTCCGCACCCTTCCAGCCGAGGTTGGTGTCGACGGCGAGGCCGCCGGTGTCGGCACCATCGTCACCGCGCAGGTTGAAGACGTACTTGAAGTTGTCGACGCGGACGGCACCCGGGGTGAGCTCGTTCTCGGTGAAGTAGAACCAGGCCTTGCGGTCCGACTTGCCGGAACCGGTCCACACCGGGGTCATGTCGTAGCTGTCGAAGACGATCGGCTTGCCGTCGCGATCGTTCTCCGGGAGCTTCTCGCCGGCGAGCGAGGCGAAGGTCGCCATCAGGTCAAGACCACCAAGGATGTCGTCACTCTTGCTGCCCGGCGCCACCTTGCCCGGCCAGCGGACCATGGTCGGAACCCGGTTGCCACCCTCGCGGACGGTGCCCTTGGTGCCACGGAACGGGGTGTAGCCGGCGTCCGGATACACGTCCTGCCACGCGCCGTTGTCGACCGTGTAGAAGACCACGGTGTTGTCGGCGAGGCCGAGCTCTTCGAGCTTGGCGAGCACGTTACCGACGCGAGTGTCGAGCTCGACCACCGAATCCGCATACTTGCTCTTCGAGATCGACTTGCCCTCGAAGTCGGGTGCCGGCATGTTCGGCTGGTGGTTCTTCATGAAGTTGACGTTGATGTAGAAGGGCGTGTCCTTGTCCTTCGCCGCGTCCTCGAGGAACTCGAGGGCCGCCTTCTCGACATAGGCATCGAGATAGGGAATGCCGACCACGCCTTCCTTGCCGTCGATGACCGGGGTGTCGACGTACTCGCCGTTCACCTTGAAGTCCTCGGTGACGGGGCCGCCGGCATTGCCGGAAAGGGCGCCCTTGGTGGCCTTCACGAACACTTCCCGGACCTCGGGGCTCATGTTCGGGAACCACTTCGGATCGGCGTAGGTGTAGGCGTTCAGGTGATAGAGGAACGCGTACTTCATCACGTCGTAGCCCTGGGCGTTCGGAAGCGCGTAATCCGACTCGCCGAGGTGCCACTTGCCGGTGAAGTAGGTCTTGTAGCCGGCGTTCTTCAGCACCGACCCAAGGGTCCACTCGGCCGCCGGGAGACCGCCGCCCTGGCCCTGGAAGGCCACGGTGGTCATGCCCGAGCGGTTGGGAATGCGGCCGGTCTGGATCGCAGCACGACCGGGCGTGCAGCTCGGCTGGCCGTAGAAGTTGGTGAAGACCATGCCGTCATGGGCGAGCTGGTCGAAGTTCGGCGTCGGCATGCCGCGGGCTACACCGCCCAGATAGGGGCCGAGGTCACCCCAGCCCGTGTCGTCGGAGACGATGAGCAGGATGTTCGGCTTGCTGCCGGCGACCGAATCCGCCGCGAGCGTGGGAGCAGCGGTGATCGCCGCAACCCCGAACGCCACGGCTGGCAGGATCGAGCGCAGGAATCGGGACGTGTTCGGTCCCTTATCCGCGGTATCTGGTACAGGCGGTCTCATCGCTTACTCCTTTGGTTTAGTGTCGCCCTGGGGTCGGGTTTTCATCTCGGATCTCCGAGAGTTTCAGGATCGGACGAACCGAGTCCGGCGTCGCCTACACGCGTGGGTGTGAACGAGAGAGGCGCTCGAGAATCTCGGCCTCAAGCTCGTCGAGAAACGTTGAATAGTGGTTCACCCTCACGTCGGCGGTGCTCGTTGCTGTCGTCTGTAGGTTCCGGAGCGCCAGCGCTGCCTCTCCGTAGTCGCTGCAGATGCTCATGAATTCGACATCGCGCCGGCAGAGACGTCGAATGTCGAGCTCACGCTCGGGGTAGCGCCCGATGATTGCGCGAATTCCCTCCATGAGCCGAACCGCAAGCGCACTGTTGCTGCCCACCTACGCATCCAACGCCTGACACGAAGGGGCAGCGTCGAGTCGTTCATCGCAGCCATTTGCCCCGGAATTACTGCTCCAAGGGAGGTGCGAACATGTTCGTACATGTTGAACCTGTGGCTGGAGCACACGCCTTGATGGGGCTGTGTCGGAGATGGTACCTATGTTCGAGATGGCGGTCACCTGGATTTGCCGCGTCGTGGACTACGCGCCCGCATGGCGTGTTCCGCCGGCAACGCCGGTGCGAGGAGGAGGGTGCAGTGACGAGCTCGGGGGCTGCCGTCGACGATCTGGCGTCGTCGCGGACGCCGGGGTCCGGGGCAATTCGGGCCGAGCTTGAACGGGTTCTCGCGAGTCCTGGACTGGAAGCGAGCGAGCGACGCCGCGCCTTCCTGCGCTACATCGTCGAGGAGACCCTCGCCGGTCGTCCGGAGCGCCTCAAGGGTTACAGCGTAGCCATCGCGGTCTTCGGCCGTGACGAAGGCTTCGATGCCCAGGCGGACCCGGTGGTCCGGCTCGAGGCGCGGCGTCTCCGGCGCGATCTCGACAGCTACTACGTCGCTGCCGGCAACCGGGATCCGGTTCGCATTTCCATCCCCAAGGGATCCTACATTCCGCGCTTCGAGTGGTACGAGGCGGGTAGCGGCGGGCTGCCGGACGATCCGCCGGTGCCGGCGCTCGCTCCAGCGACGGCGCTCAATCCGACGCCGGCGACGACCGTTCCGGAGGCGGACGAGGCTGCATCATTGCCGGTGCCGCAGCAAACCGGCTCCCGGGTCACGGTGCCGGCGTTCCTGTTCGCGGCCGGCCTGCTGCTCATCGTCACCCTCGCCGGCGCGGTGGCGTGGCTGACCTTCTCGGAGGATCGCAACGCGGCCGAGGGCGGGGTGCGCGAGCCATCGCTGGTGGTCATGCCATTCCGCTCGACCGGACCGGTCGAGAATGGCGAGTATCTCGCGGAGGGGATCGGCCAGCAATTGGTCGACGATCTCCTCCGTTTTCCGGGGTTTCGCGTCTACACGCTCCCAGCCGGCGTCGATGCGCCGCCCGAGGTCCTGAAGCTCGCCCGCGACGCTGGCGTCACCTATGTCGTTACCGGCTCGGTGTCGGGCGCGGCGGACATGGTCCGGGTCGGGGCGCAGATCAAGGACGCCGAGACCGGACGGGTGGTCTGGTCATCGACTTATGACCGGCCCTACGCGCCGGAGGCGCTGATCCGGACCCAGGATGAAATCGCAGGCGAGATCGCGACCGTCGTCGGCCAGCCCTATGGCGTGGTCGTCAGCGACCTCGAGAGCCGAACGCACACCGCCGAGGTGGCGAGCATGCAGAGCTACGTGTGCGTGTTGCGGGCCTACAGCTACCGCCGGACCTTCGATCCTAGCGCGTTCAGGGAGGTGCTGCCCTGCCTCAACGAGGCCGTGCAGCGCGATCCGGGCTACGGGGATGCATGGGCGATGCTCGCCTGGCTCGACCTCGATGCGGTCCGCTTCGACTATACCGGCGCGGACGGAGCGGCGGTCGGCTATCCCGAGGCGCTGAAAGCGGCCAACCACGCGATGCGGCTGGAGCCGAGCAACCCGATTGCGGTCCAGGCGGCGGCGGCCACCAACCACTACATGGGCCGGTACGAGGAGAGCGAGCGTCTTGCCCGACTTGCCGCTGCGCTCAATCCCTACGATCCGGACGCGCTCGCCCAGCTCGGCTGGCGCCTCGCCGTCCGGGGCAAGTTCGAGGAGGGCATCCCGCTGCTCGAACAGGCGATTTCGCGAACCCTCAACCCGCCGGGCTGGTACTATCACCTGATCGCCGTGGACCTCTACCTCAAGGGCGAATACCAGAAGATGCTCGCGCTCGCCGAGCGCTCGGGGGTCGACGGCTCGGGGATGAGCCAGGCCTTCATCGCGATCGCCGCCGGCGCACTGGGCGATGCCGCCCGCGCCCGGACGGCCCTCGAAGCCATGGACAAGCTCGATCAGTTCGCCGACGGCCCGGCGGCCGCCTTCCGGCGCCACGGCGCCACCGACGAGATCGTCGACGCTCTTGTCGCCGGGGTCGACAAGGCCCGCGCCGTCGCGGCCGGGTCCTGAGGCGGCTAAGCGCCCTCTTTGCGGATGTCCGCGCCTATTCCGCTTCGGCGGCCGCGACGTGGCGTGTGACGGCGATGAAGCTGTCGGGGCTCACCGAGATCGAGTCGATGCCGCAGCGAACCAGGAAGCGCGCGAACTCGGGGTGATCGCTCGGGGCCTGGCCGCATAGCCCGACCTTTGCCCCCGCCTCGTGGGCGGCGCCGATCACGTTGGCGATCATCCATTCGACCGCCGGATCCTGCTCGTCGAACAGCCCGGCGAGCTCCGCCGAATCGCGGTCGACGCCGAGCGTCAGCTGGGTGAGGTCGTTGGAGCCGATCGAGAAGCCGTCGAAGCGGGCGGCGAAGTCCTTGGCCAGCACCACGTTCGAGGGGATTTCCGCCATCACGTAGACCTCGAGGCCGTTCTCGCCGCGCCGGAGCCCGTTCTCGGCCATCACCGCGAGCACCTGGTCGGCCTCGCGCACCGCGCGGCAGAACGGGATCATGACGATCACGTTGCGGAAGCCGAGCGTCTCGCGGAGCCGGCGGATCGCGCGGCATTCGAGGGCGAAGCCGTCGCGATAGGCCGGCGCGTAGTAGCGCGAGGCACCGCGGAACCCGATCATCGGGTTCTCCTCCTTCGGCTCGAACTCGGCACCGCCGAGCAGCCCCGCATACTCGTTGGTCTTGAAGTCGCTCATGCGGATGATCACCGGCCGCGGGTGGAGCGTCGCTGCGATCCGGGCGAGGCCGCGCGACAGGCGATCGACGAAATACTCGGTGCGGTCGGGGTAGCCGGCGGTCAGCGCCGCGATCTCGGCCTTGGCCGCCGCGTCATGGAGCTGGTCGAACTTGACCAGCGCCATCGGGTGGACGCGGATGTGGTTGCTGATCACGAACTCCATGCGGGCGAGGCCGACCCCGGCCGCCGGGATCTTCCACCAGCGATAGGCCGCGCCGGGATTGGCGAGGTTGAGCATCACCTTCGTGCGCGTCTCGGGCAGCCCGGCGACGTCGACCGTCGATTCCGAGAACTCGGCGGTGCCGGCATAGACGTGGCCGATGTCGCCCTCGGCGCAGGACACCGTGACCTCCTGCTCGTCGTGGAGGACGCGGGTGGCGTTCCCGGTGCCGACGATCGCCGGCACGCCGAGCTCGCGGCTGACGATGGCGGCATGCGAGGTGCGGCCGCCATGGTCGGTGACGATCGCCGCCGCCCGCTTCATGATCGGCACCCAGTCGGGATCGGTCGTCGTGGTCACGAGGATCGCGCCGTCGACGAAGCGCTCGATGTCGGCAGGGCTGTCGATCAGGCAGACAGGCCCCGCGACGATCGAATCGCCGATGCCGACGCCGGAGACCAGCTCGGCACCCTTCTTCCTGATCTCGTAGGTCTTGAAGCTGCCGGCGTCGCGCCGCGACTGGACGGTTTCGGGGCGCGCCTGGACGATGAAGATCTCGCCGGTGTCGCCGTCCTTGGCCCACTCCATGTCCATCGCCATGCCGTAGTGGGTCTCGATGG
>JAEVZM010000284.1 GCA_023392225.1 Pseudomonadota bacterium | reverse complement strand
CTACGCGCAGCAGCGAGGACCGCGAGCCCCGCTCCGAGGACGGCGAGCGGCGCGGACGACGGCGCCGGGGACGACGGAGCGGCAGCGGCAGCGAGCGCACCGAGACGACGGCCCGCACGACGACCGAAGAATCGGCGACGGAGGCCACCGCAACGGAGGCGGCCGCCACGGATCGCGCCGACGACGATGGTCCTGTGACGCCGATCCCGCGGCGCGAGCCGCGCCGGCAGCGGCAGCCCGAGGTCGACGACGATCCGAGCGCCGCCCTGCCCTTCGGCCGCCATGGTCATGTGCCGGAGTTCCTGCTCCGGCCGGTGCGGACCTCCTAGCGGCCCGCACCCGCGACGGGCGCGGGGCTTTCCGCGCCCTCCAGCCGCAAGGCCATCAACACCTCGTCGACATCACCATCCGGGTGCCTGAAGCCGCCCGGGATCCGGCCGACCTCGACGAATCCCGCGCGACGATAGAAGCGGATGGCCGCCAGGTTGTCGGCCGACACCGCAAGCTCGAGCTGCGACACGCCAAGCGCCTGCGCCTCGGCGATCACCCCATCGAGAAGCGTCGCCGCGACGCCGCTGCCACGCTCCCCCGCACGAACATAGGCCATGACCAGGGTGGCGCGATGCGCCATCCGGCTCGACGCCTGCCGGACCAGGCCCATCAGCCCGACCGCCGCGCCGTCGCGGAAGATGGCGAGTACCGGATGCTCCAGCCGCTCGGCCCACTCGGCAGCCGAGAGCGCTTCCCAGTCGGCCGCGGTGCTGGCATAGGCGTCCGGCTCGGCGCGCAGCGCCTCGGCGCGCAGCGCCTCGAGGCGGAGCGCGCGGAACGTTTCGATGTCGGAAGGCTTGAGGCGACGAACGGTGACGGTGGCCACGCCCGGCTATCCCGCCGGCAGCTCCGCCGGTTTCAGCATCACGGACTCGCCGCAGCCGCAGGCCGAGACCTCGTTCGGGTTGCGGAAGACGAAGCCGGAGCGGAACTTGGTGACCTCGAAGTCCATCTCCGAGCCGAGCAGGAACATCACCGCCTTGGGGTCGACGAACACGGTGGCGTCATGGGCGCTGACCACCTCGTCCATCGGGCTGGCGGTGTCGACCGGCTCGAGCGTGTACTCCATGCCGGCGCAGCCGCCCTTCTTGACGCCGACGCGGACGCCGGCGATCGGATGATCGGCATTGTCGACCAGCTCGCGGACTCGGGCCGCGGCAGCCTCGGTCAGGCGCATCACGGACGGACGGGGGCGTGGCGTTGCCATGGCAGTCTCTTCCTCTCGCGCCGGTTCAAGGCCGGCGGATCACATCTCAAAGATGGTCCCGCGCGCGGGCGATGGCAAGCCGCGCTTCAGTACCAGTTGAGCGCCACCCGCGCCTCGTCGGACATGCGGTCCGGCATCCAGGGCGGGTCGAACACCATGTTGATGTTGACGTTGCCGATACCGGGCACGAGGCTGACGGCATTCTCGACCCAGCCCGGCATCTCGCCGGCGACCGGGCAACCCGGCGCGGTCAGCGTCATGTCGATGTCGACGTTGCGCTCGTCGTCGATGTCGACGCGGTAGATCAGGCCGAGCTCGTAGATGGCGGCCGGGATCTCGGGGTCGTAGACGGTCTTCAGCGCCGCGACGATGTCGTCGGTCAGCCGGTCCAGCTCCTCCGGCGGGATCGCCGAGCCGGTGGCGCTCGGCGTCACCGAGGCGCCCTTGCCGTCGAAGGCCTCGGCAGCGACGGGCTGCGCGGTCTCCGGGGCGGTGCTGGCGGCAGTGTTGGGATTGTCGTCCATGGCAGCTCTCACGCGAAGAACGAGCGCGCCTTCACGAGCGCGGCGGCGAGACGGTCGACTTCCTCGAGCGTGTTGTACATGCCGAAGGAGGCGCGGCAGGTGGCCGTGGTGCCGAAGCGGGCAAGCAGCGGCTGGGCGCAGTGGGTGCCGGCCCTGACGGCGACGCCTTCACGGTCGATGATGGTCGAGACGTCGTGCGGGTGGGCGCCCTCGAGGTTGAACGAGACGATGGCGCCCTTGCCCTCGGCCGTCCCGTAGATCCGGAGGCTGTTGATCGCCGAGAGGCGCTCATGCGCGTAGTCGCGGAGCCGGGCCTCGTGGGCGGCGATCGCGGCGCGGCCGACGCCCTCCATGTAGCTGAGCGCCGCGCCGAGGCCGATCGCCTGCACGATCGGCGGCGTGCCGGCCTCGAAGCGGTGCGGCGGCTCGGCATAGGTGACGCCGTCCTCGGTCACGTCGCGGATCATCTCGCCGCCGCCGAGGAAGGGCGGCATGGCGGCGAGCAGCTTCCGCTTGCCGTAGAGCACGCCGATGCCGGTCGGGCCGTAGGTCTTGTGGCCGGTGAAGCAGTAGAAGTCGCAATCGAGGTCGCGGACGTCGACCGGCATGTGGACCGCGCCCTGGCTGCCGTCGACCAGCACCTTGATGCCGCGGGCATGGGCCAGCGCCACCACCTCCTTGATCGGCACGGCGGTGCCGAGGACGTTCGACATCTGGGTGATGGCGACGATGCGGGTGCGATCGGTGAGGAGCTTCTCGAACGCCTCGATCAGGAACGTGCCGTCGTCGGCGACCGGCGCCCACTTGATCACGGCGCCCTTCCGCTCGCGGAGGAAATGCCACGGCACGATGTTCGAGTGGTGCTCCATGATCGACAGGACGATCTCGTCGCCCTCGCCGAAATCCATGCCGAGGCTCGCCGCAACGAGGTTCATCGCCTCGGTGGCATTCTTGGTGAAGATGATCTCGTCGGTGCTCGCCGCATTGAGGAAGCGCCGCACGGTCTCGCGCGCCTCCTCGTACTTCTCGGTCGCCGCGTTCGACAGGAAGTGCAGCCCGCGATGGACGTTGGAATATTCGTCCGTGTAGGCGTGGGCGACGGTATCGATCACCACCTTCGGCTTCTGCGCCGAGGCGCCGTTGTCGAGATAGGTGAGCGGCTTGCCGTAGACCGTCTTGCCGAGGATCGGGAAATCGCGGCGGATGGCCTCGACGTCGTAGGGCACTGGCACGGGGGGCGCCGGGACGGGTGCGTTCATCGCCCTACCCCCGCCGTGCCAGCCATGCCGACACCACGCCCTTCAGCGCGGTGGCGATGGCCTCGTCGCCGATCGCATCGACCGCGTCGCCGAGGAAGGCCTCGATCAGCAGCCGCTCCGCCTCCGCCCGCGGGATGCCACGCGACATCAGGTAGAACAGCTCGGTGTCGCTGATCTCGCCCGCGGTGGCGCCGTGGCCGCACTGGACGTCATCGGCGAAGATCTCGAGCTCGGGCTTGGCGGCGAACTCGGCATCGTCGGAAAGGAGCAGCGCCCGTGCCATCATCTTGGCGTCGGTCTTCTGCGCGCCCTGGGCGACGACGATCTTGCCCTGGAAGGCACCGGTCGCGCGGCCGTCGACCGCCGCCTTGTAGAGCTCGCGGCTCGACTGGTTGGGCTCGCCATGGCCGACGACCAGCGTGGTGTCGCCGTGCTCGGTGCCCGACAGCATGGTGGCGCCGGAGAAGCCGATCCGCACCGCCTTGCCCGCGAGGTCGAGCGACCCCTGCCAACGGGCCAGCGCAGCACCGGAATTGACCACGACGTGGTCGAGCTGGGCGCGGGCGCCGAGCTTGACGAGGAAGCTGGTGACGTGCTGCGCCGCCTCGCTCTCGGCCTGGAGCCGGGCCCAGGTGACGCGGGCGCCCTCCCCCGCCGTCAGCTCGAACAGCGCATTGACCTGGTAGGCGAGGCCCGACGTGCCGCGATGGCTCTCGACGAAGCGGGCCGAAGCCGCATCCTCGACATTGACGACGGTGCGCGGATAGACCGACAGCGGCGCGTCGCCGGCGGTCAGGTGGACGATCTCGATCGGCCGCTCGACGCGGGCGCCGGGCGCGACGGTGACCACCACCCCGCCCTGCATCAGCGCCGTGTTGAGCGCGACCATCGTATCGGAGGCATCGTCGACCAGCCGCCCGACCCGCCCCGGCTCGGTGGCGAGCACATGGGCGAGCGACTCGACGGTGACGCCGTCGAGACCGGCGAGGTCGGACAGCTCCGCCTCGTAGACGCCGTTGGCGATGACGATCTGGGCGCGGTCGAGGCCGGCGATCGGGTCCGCCTCGGCGACGGCGGCGAGCAGCGGCGCCGGGGCCGGCCCGGCGAGCGGCGCCACGACGCGCATCAGGGTGCGAAGGTCGGTGTACTTCCAGGCCTCCACCCGCCGGTGCGGCAGGCCGAACTGCTCGAAGAACGAGAAGGCGGCGCTCCGGCGGGCGCGGATGGCATCGCCGCCCGGCAGCGCCGGGCGCGCCTCCGCGAACAGCGCGGCCAGCGCCTCTTCGGCCTTGGTGCGGAGGGTGCGCGGCTCGGCGGTCATGGTCATGTCCTCAGGCCGCCACCGACGTGAACTCGGCATAGCCCTTCTGCTCGAGCTCGAGCGCCAGCTCCTTGCCGCCGGAGCGCACGATCCGCCCGGCCGAGAGCACATGCACGAAGTCGGGCACGATGTAGTCGAGGAGCCGCTGGTAGTGGGTGATGACCAGCATGCCGCGCTCGGCGGAGCGGAGCGCGTTGACGCCGTCGGCGACCACCCGGAGGGCATCGATGTCGAGGCCGGAATCGGTCTCGTCGAGGACGCAGAGATAGGGCTCGAGCAGCGCCATCTGGAGGATCTCGTTGCGCTTCTTCTCGCCGCCGGAGAAGCCGGCATTGAGCGGACGGCGGAGCATCTCCTGGGTGACGTTGAGCTTCTCCGCTGCGGCGCGCACGGTGCGGATGAAGTCCGGCGTCGACAGCTCCTCCTGGCCGCGGGCCTTGCGCTGCGCGTTCATCGCCGCCTTGAGGAAGGTCATGGTGGCGACGCCCGGGATCTCGACCGGGTACTGGAAGGCGAGGAAGACGCCGGCGGCGGCCCGCTCGTCGGGCGCCATGGCGAGGAGGTCCTCGCCGCGGAACGTGACCGAGCCCTCGGTGACCTCGTAGCCGTCGCGGCCGGCGAGCACGTAGGAGAGCGTCGACTTGCCCGAGCCGTTCGGGCCCATGACCGCGTGCACCTCGCCCTCGCCGATGGTGAGGTCGATGCCCTTGAGGATCTCGCGCTCCTCGACCCGGACGTGCAGGTTCCTGACTTCAAGCAGTGCCATCTCAAACCGTCTCAATTTCTCGGGCGTCACAAGGCCCGGCAAGTATCCTGATTGCGGCGCGTCGCGGCCTCAGCCGACGCTGCCCTCGAGGCTGACGC
>JAEVZM010000176.1 GCA_023392225.1 Pseudomonadota bacterium | reverse complement strand
CCAGAGCCCCGTTCCGCCAGAGTAATTTAAAGGTTGCGACGAGCGCAGCTATGGCGGTGGCGGCATCACGGTGCGGGTGAGCTGCCGGAGCGTCGAGGGAGTCACCGCCGCGGTGCTGCGGGTCTCGGGAGACATCGCGCCGGGAGACGACCGCGCCGTCAAGCAGGCGCTTCTCTCCGTCCCGGAAGGGCCGGTCTTCGTCTCGTTCTCGAGCAGCGGCGGGGACCTTCAGGCGGGGATCGAGATCGGCCGGGCGATCTGGTTCCGCGAGGCGGCGACGCTGGTCGAGGACACGGTCTGTGCCTCGGCCTGTGCGCTCGCCTGGCTCGCCGGGCGTCCGCGCTACATGGTGCCGGATGCCTCGATCGGGTTCCATGCGCCATGGCGGCAGATCGCCAACCGGCCCGAGGCGAGCACCGCGGGCAGCGCCGTGGTGGGGGGGTATCTGCGCGACATCGGCCTGACCTCGGCCGCGATCGGCTACATCAACGAGCCCGGCCCGCAGGAGATGCGCTGGCTGACGGCGGGCGACGCGGACAGCCTGAACATCACGGTGCGCCCCTGGGGCGGGGACGCCGCGCTGCCATCGGCGCCGCCTGACGCCCCGGCGCCGTCGGGTGCGGAGGCGCGGGCCGACGGGGCCACGCCCCGCTGACGTCGCCTACTTGGTGCCGTAGAGGCGGTCGCCGGCGTCGCCGAGGCCGGGGACGATGTAGCCGTGGTCGTTGAGGTACTCGTCGATCGCCGCGGTGTAGATCGGGATGCCGGGCTGGAAGCGCTGCAGGCGCTCGATGCCCTCGGGGGCGGCGAGCAGGCAGACGAAACGGATGTCCCGGGCGCCGCGCTGCTTGAGCTTCTCGATTGCGGCGCTCGCCGAGTTGGCGGTGGCGAGCATCGGGTCGACGACGATGACCAGGCGTTCCGCAAGGTCCTCGGGCGCCTTGAAGTAGTATTCGTGGGGCTCGAGCGTGTCGGGGTCGCGGTAGATGCCGACATGGGCGACGCGGGCGGACGGCACGAGGTCGAGCATCCCTTCGAGGAGGCCGTTGCCGGCGCGCAGGATCGAGGCGAAGACCGGCTTCTTGCCTTCCAGGATCGGCGCGTCCATGCCGGCGAGCGGCGTCTCGATATGGGTGGTGGTGAGCTTGAGGTCGCGGGTCACCTCGTAGGTGAGGAGCAGCGCGATCTCGCGCAGCAGCTGGCGGAAGCTCGCCGTCGAGGTGCTCTTGTCGCGCATCAGCGTGAGCTTGTGCTGGACGAGGGGGTGGTCGACCACGTGGACGCCTTGCATGCCGGCTTTCTCCCGCTTCCGATGCTGCCTGTTCCCGAAACTCATAGCCTTGCGGGGCGAAACGCGCCACCGGCAGGGGCCGGCAAGCAGGGTTGTCCCCATCGCGTTGCGGCAAGGCTATCGCGATGGCGTCCGGGAGCCTAAGATTTCGTCCGCATGACCCGCGCCATCCTGATCGTTCTTGATTCCGTCGGTATCGGTGCCGCCGAGGACGCCGAAGCCTTCGGCGATGCCGGCGCCGATACGCTTGGCCACATCGCCGAGGCCTGCGCTGCGGGCAGGGGCGACCGCGCCGGCCTCCGCACGGGTCCGCTCCGCCTTCCCAATCTCGACCGGCTCGGCCTCGGTGCCGCGGCGGCCGCCTCGCGGGGCGCACCGCTTCCCGATCTCGGTGGCGGCGGAGTGCCGGAGGGCTGGTGGGGCTATGGCGTCGAGGTGTCGAAGGGCAAGGACACGCCGTCCGGCCATTGGGAGATCGCCGGCGTGCCGGTGCCGTTCCCCTGGGGCTATTTTCCCGACACCATCCCCGCCTTTCCGCCGGCCCTGACCGAGGCGCTGATCCGCGAGGCCAAGCTGCCTGGCATCCTCGGCAACAAGCATGCCTCCGGCACCGAGATCATCGCCGAGCTCGGCGAGGAGCACCTCAGGACGCTCAAGCCGATCTGCTACACCTCGGCCGACTCGGTACTGCAGATCGCGGCGCATGAGCAGGCGTTCGGCCTCGAGCGCCTCTACGAAGTCTGCGCCATCGCCCGCCGGCTGGTCGATCCGCTGACCATCGGCCGGGTGATCGCCAGGCCCTTCCTCGGGACCAGCGCCGCCGATTTCAAGCGGACGCCGAACCGGCGCGACTACGCCATCCCACCGCCCGAGCCGACGCTGCTCGACCGCGCCGTGGCCGCCGGCCGGAGGGTGCTGGCCGTCGGCAAGATCGGCGACATCTTCGCCCATCGCGGGATCAGCAAGGTCACCAAGGCGCCGAACGACGACGCCATGTTCGACGCGCTGCTCGCCGCCGTGGACGAGGCGGCCGACGGCGATCTCGTCTTCGCCAACTTCGTCGATTTCGACATGCTCTACGGCCACCGGCGGGACGTTGCCGGCTATGCCGGGGCGCTCGAGGCGTTCGATCGGCGCCTGCCGGAGCTCTCGGGCCATCTCAGGCCAGGCGACCTCGTGGTGATCACCGCCGACCACGGCAACGATCCGACCTTCCGCGGTACCGACCACACCCGCGAGCACACGCCGATCCTCGCCTTCGGGCCGGGGCTCGGCGCGGGGCGCATCGGCCGCCGCGGCACCTTCGCCGACATCGGCGAGACCGTTGCCGCTCATCTCGGCCTGCCGCCTGGGCCGCACGGGACGTCGTTCCTCTCCGCCTAGGGCACCCCGCCAGCGCTCTTGAGCCACGCCCCGGGTGACCTCGGTCACACCCTCCCGGAACGGCGGCCGGAGTGATCGCGTTCACTTCCCGACACCGCGTTTGTGATGGTCGTCACTGCGGCAGCGAGCCCCGGAGACCATACATGAACGCAACGAAGTTCAACGGGCCGTGGGCCGCTCAGAAGCGACCGGGCCGACAAAAGTAAGAGGGGTCAGGACCATGAAGAAGTTCCTCGCCGCCATCGCCATCACCGCCGCCGTCGTCATCGGCTTCGCCACGCCGAGCCAGGCGGGCCTCCTCCAGATCTTCCAGCCCAAGCCGAAGGTCGTCGCGACCGTCTCGCTCTCCGAGCAGAAGATGTTCGTCGCGGTCACCGACAGCCGCGGCAAGACGCAGACCTACGTCTGGGACGTGTCGACCGGTGCGAGCGGCTACGAGACGCCGAAGGGCCAGTTCACCCCGACCTGGCTGTCCAAGGACCACAAGTCCAGCCAGTACGAGGACGCGCCGATGCCGAATGCGGTGTTCTTCAACCAGGGCATCGCGGTGCATGGTACCGATGCGGTTGCCCGCCTCGGCAGCCCCGCGTCGCACGGCTGCGTCCGGCTCGCCCAGGACAATGCCGAGACCTTCTTCGAACTGGTCGAGGCCTACGGCAAGTTCAACACCCGGATCGTGGTGAAGGGCTGATCGGATCAACGGACTGAGAGATTGCAGGCTGGGCGAGACCCCCCTCTCGTAAGCCGCCGGTTCCTGCCACCCCTCTCCGGCGCACCAGCCTGTTCTGCCCCCCCCCCGGCCCCCAACCGCGCCGCGGCCCGGGTTTGG
>JAEVZM010000070.1 GCA_023392225.1 Pseudomonadota bacterium | reverse complement strand
GACCTGAGAAGACGAACCGCAACGATTCCGCCCCGCAACGTCATTCCGGCGAAAGCCGGAATCCATCCTCGACAGTCCAGCCGGAGCAGCGGGATGGCCCGCCGCTTCCGCCGGGGGTGACGTCGGCGCTCTGGCGAGGTCCCGGGCAACGACAGGGCCAGGCAGGCTCAGTTGTTGAGGTCGTCGTAGAGGTCCCGCCACTCGGGATTCATCGACCGGATGAGGTCGATCTTCCAAGCCCGGCGCCACGCCTTGATGCGCTTCTCCCGCTGGATCGCATCCGAGATCGAGGCGAAGTACTCGAAGTAGACGAGCTGCGCCACGCCGTAGCGGCGGGTGAAGCCGGCGCCGATGCCCTCGCGGTGCTCCCAGATGCGTCGAGACAGGTTGGTGGTCACGCCGACGTAGAGCGTGCCGTAGGGCTTGCTTGCGAGGATGTAGACCGCGGGCTGAAAGGCACTACCAGAGGCGTGCTCCATCGGCCCTACTCGGCGGCTTCGGCCTCCGCGGCGGCGGCTTCGGCACGCTCCTTCCGCCGCTCGACCATCCGCACCGACAGGATCGAGGCCTCGTAGAGGAGGATGGTGGGGAGCGCGAGGCTGAGCTGCGAGATGATGTCGGGCGGGGTCAGCACCGCCGCGATGATGAAGGCGAAGACGATGGCGTAGCGCCGCCACGACTTGAGCTTGGCCGAGTCGAGGACGCCGATGCGGGCGAGCAGCGTCAGGATCACCGGCAGCTGGAAGACGAAGCCGAAGGCGAGGATCAGCATCATGATGAGGCTGAGATACTCGTCGACCTTCGGCAGGAGCTTGATCGCCGCCTGGCCGTTGCCGCCGGCCTGCTCCATCGACAGGAAGAACTTCAACGCCAGCGGCATCACGCCGAAATAGACCACCGCCGCACCGAGGACGAAGAGGAGCGGCGTCGCGATCAGGTACGGCAGGAACGCCTGGCGCTCGTGCTTGTAGAGGCCCGGCGCGACGAACTTGTAGATCTGCGAGGCGATCACCGGGAAGGCGATGAACACCGCCCCGAAGAAGGCCAGCTTGATCTGGGTGATCAGAAACTCCTGCGGCGCCGTGTAGATCAGCTCGATCACGCGATCCGGCGGCGAGGCCCACTCATAGGGCCAGACCAGGATGTTGTAGATGTGCCCGGCGACCGCGAAGCAGACCAGGAACGCGGCGAGGATCGCCGCCATCGCCCACATCAGGCGCTTGCGGAGCTCGATCAGGTGCTCCATCAGCGGGGCACGGCTGGCCTCGATCTCGTCCTCGTCGGGCGGCGTCGGTCCGGCGATCTTCTTGGGCGCGCTCATGCCTTGGCGCCTCCCGCCGGAGCGGGATCAGCCGCCGCGGGCGTCGGCATGACGGCCGGCTCGGCCGGGGGCGGCTCGGCAGGCGCGGCGACGACCGGCGGCGATTCGGGATCGGCCGCGGCGACGACGGGATCGGGCTCGGTGACCGGCGGCTTCGGCACCGGATTCACCGCGTCCGGCTTGTCGAGGCTCGCGGCATTGGCCGCGATGCCGTCGTCGACCTTCTTGAGGTCGGCCTTGAGGTCGGTATCGGCCTTGGAAATGGTCTTCTTGAGGTCGCCCAAGGGGTCCAGCTTGCCGAGCTTGGTGACCTCGTTCTTGACGTCATCGAGCTCGGCCTCGCGGATCGCCTCGTTGAACTGGCGCTGGAAGTCGCCAGCCATGCGGCGGGCGCGCCCGGTCCACTGGCCGACCGAGCGCATGGCGCGCGGCAGGTCCTTCGGACCGATCACGACGATCGCAACCACCGCGATGAGCAGAAGCTCAGTCCAGCCGATATCGAACATGGGTCAAGCGCGCGCGCACGAGGGGCTGCCGGGCTGCTGCGCCCGGCCGCGCCCGCGCTCCAATCAGGTCGCCTTGGTCTTTTCGCGGGAGGTCTCGACGTCGACCGTGACGGCCGGCTTCTCCTCGAGCGTCTTCTCGTCGTCGTCGGAGAGCCCCTTCTTGAAGCTCTTAACGCCCTTGGCGACATCGCCCATCAGGTCGGAAATCTTGTTCCGCCCGAAGAGCAGCACCACGACGAGAATGACGATAAGCCAGTGCCAAATGCTGAGAGAACCCATCAGCTTGCTCCAAACCGTTCCGCTAGCGCGGACTATCGCAGACGGATCGCTCCGCCGCAATCGAAACACCCTGGTTGCATTTAGGGCCGGGCCACCGGAAAGGCAAACGCTCCCGGTGGATCACCCCTCAACCTCTTCCGTATCAGCCAATTCCGCCCGGAATGCGTCTTCCTCGAGCGGGTCCTCGTCGGCGGTCAGCTCATCCCCGGCATGGGGCTCGGGGATGGAGAATCCGGCCGGAACCCGGCTGTCGAGCAGCCCGGCGCCCTTCAGCTCGTCGACGCCCGGCAGGTCGCCGACGCTGTCGAGGCCGAAGTGGAGGAGGAAACCCTCGGTGGTACCATACGTCACAGGGCGGCCCGGCGCCTTCCGCCGGCCACGCATCCTGACCCAGCCGGTCTCGAGCAGGAGGTCGAGCGTGCCCTTGGAGGTGGCGACGCCGCGGATGTCCTCGATCTCGGCCCGCGTCACCGGCTGGTGATAGGCGATGATGGCGAGCGTCTCCATCGCCGCCCGCGACAGCTTCTTCTGCTCGACCGCCTGGCGGGAGAGGAGGAACGAGAGGTCGCCCGCGGTGCGGAAGCTCCACTTGCCGGCGACCTGGACCAGCGTCACGCCGCGCATGGCGTAGACCTCCTGGAGGTCGCGAAGGTGGCCGGCGATGTCGGTCCCCTCCGGCAGCCGGGCGGCGAGCTCGTCCGCCGACAGCGGCTCGGCGGAGGCGAAGAGAAGCGCCTCGATCATCCGCTCGGCCTGCCGCCGCTCCTCGGGCGAGCGGCCTTGCGCCGCCGCGTCATTGTCGACGGCGAGGGCGACGTTCGGGTTAGCCATGACCGGGCTCCGGATACTGTGGTGTTTCGGGG
>JAEVZM010000007.1 GCA_023392225.1 Pseudomonadota bacterium | reverse complement strand
GGATTCGGGTGCGGCGGCGCGTGCGGCCGGCGCGGGCCGGGGTCATGGCTGTGTCCACGGTTCCTTGACCGAATGGTCAGTTTTTCCATGAAACTCGTAGAGGAAAGCCCGTCAGGTTACAATCGCCCGAAAGAGGCGGGGAGGGGGACTGGCGCCATGGGATGGATCCTGCGGGGGGCTCGCGCGCTCGCCTGCCTGGCCACGCTGGCGCTGGCCGGCGGCGCGCATGCCGCGGAGGATGCGCCGGCCACCCACGCGCCCGACCAGGTCGACTTCGCCATGTTCTTCATGGCCGACGTCCGGGACTCGCCCGAGTGCGACGTGACGGTGGCGGGCGGCCGGATCGACTTCGGCGCGGCGATCACCAACCCGGCAATGACCTGCCCGGACGCCTTCGCCTGGCGGCTGATGGCGGACGCGGTGAAGGCCGGGTTCTGGGAGAACTGGTCGACCAACCGGCAGGTCTGGCCGAGCGACCCATGGCCGCGCTGCGCGGCGGGGACGAGCGGGACCGGCGGGACGGGCGGCAACTGCTGCCCGGCGGTCGTCACCTCCAACGAGGCATGGCCGGAGCACTGCCCGGTGTTCCCGGGCCCGACCGAGGGCGCACCGGAATACGGCCTCGCAGCGCCCGGCGTCGCCGCGCAGGTGAGCCTCGCCGAGGCGGCCCCGACCGACGCCAATGGCGACGGCCGCATCGACTGGGCCGACGTGCCGGCGGCGCTCCGCACGCCGGTGATCGGCAGCGTCCAGGGCGAGCTCGTCTACCGCAACCAGCCGATGGTCGACTATATCTTCGACCGCGGCCTCTATGCCAGCGACGGGCTGGCCGGGGTGTTCGGCAACTTCTCGCGGACCACCGAGACCTATGCGCCCTACTGGCCGGAGCCGGACGATCCCGCCGCCGGCCATGCGGCACCGCCGGCGACCGCGGCGATCGTCTTCCCGATCAGCTCGGTGATGATCAAGGCGAACTGGGTGGCGGTCGAGGACGCGCCGAAGATCGGCATCGACCCGAACGATCCCGACAACCCGTTCATCCGCATGGACCTCGTCCCGATCGACCAGTCCAACAAGAAGCCCGACGGAACCCCGGCGACCAAGCCGCACATCCTCGTCTCGTTCCACATCTCGTCCAAGGATACGCCGAACTGGTTCTGGTCGACCTTCGAGCACGTCTCGAACCAGGGACGCTGCGACTGGATCGGCTGCAACGACAGCTTCGGCCATCTCGTCACCAGCCTGCCGCCGCTCGATGGGACGAGCGGCCTTGCGCCGGCGGCGCGCAACTTCACGCCGCCGCACGAGGTGCCCTCGGTCGAGGGCTTCAAGCAGAGCGCCTACGTGCTCGGCGAGCGCTATCTCGACGTCGACACGATCAGCGACCGGCTCGCCGCGATCTTCGCCGCCTACGGCATCGGCACGGCCGAGGGGGTGAACCTGTCGGGCCGGCCGACGGTGGCCGACGTCGCCTGGCGCTCGTACCGCCTCAAGGGCAGCCAGACCGGGTTCGTCTCGCCCACCGGGCGGCCGATCCGGCTCGGCAACTCGGTCACCGAGGCGGGCTTCGTCAACACCGCCTCCTGCGTGACCTGCCATGCGCGGGCCGGGGCGACGGAGGCGGGCACGCCACCGCTCGCCATCTTCACCGATACCATCGACGAGATCGGCATGCCGCAGAGCGTCAACGGCGTGCCGGTCGAGGCCTGGTTCAACGTCAATGCCTATCGCAACGCGGCTGGCGTGCGCGAGGCGCCGGGGGTGATCGCGGTGCAGACCGACTTCGTCTGGGGCTTCCGCAACGCCTGCCCGATGAAGCCGGTGCCGTTCGGCCCGTCGTGGTGCAAGAACGTGGTGCCGCCGAAGAAGTGAAGCGGTTGCCGCCGCGGCCTCTTGCCCCTTGAGCGCGATGGGGAACTTGTCTAGGCTTTCCCTTGACCAAATGGTCTAGGAATCTCGCCCGCGTCTCCGTATCGACCTGCCGCGCCGGCTCCGGATGCGGGTGGCGTCGAGGAACCCGGGCGGAGCAGGGACAGCAACGATGGCGAGCGCCGACTCCACCGCCGAGAAGATCACCCCGCAGGGCCTCTCGACCAACAATCTCGAAGCCTTCTGGATGCCGTTCACCGCGAACCGGCAGTTCAAGCAGAACCCGCGCCTCCTGGTGAAGGCCGAGGGCGTCCACTACTGGACGCATGACGGGCGGAAGGTGCTCGACGGCTCGGCCGGCCTCTGGTGCGTCAATGCCGGCCACGGCCGGGCGCAGATCGCCGATGCGGTGAGCGCGCAGATCCGCACGCTCGACTATGCACCGGCCTTCCAGATGGGCCACCCGAACGTGTTCGAGCTGGCGGCGCGGCTGGTCACCTACATGCCGCCGGGCCTCGACCACGTGTTCTTCACCAACTCGGGCTCGGAGTCGGTCGAGACCGGCCTCAAGATCGCGCTCGCCTACCAGCGGGTCCGCGGCGAGGGCGCCCGCACCCGCCTGATCGGCCGCGAGCGCGGCTATCACGGCGTCAATTTCGGCGGCATCTCGGTCGGCGGCATCGTCAACAACCGCAAGCACTTCGGGACGCTCCTCGGCGGCGTCGACCATATCCGCCACACCCACGACATCGCCAGGAACGCGTTCTCGCGCGGTCAGCCGGAGCATGGCGGCGTCGAGATGGCGAACGACCTCGAGCGGGTCATCGCCCTCCATGACGCATCGACCATCGCCGCGGTCATCGTCGAGCCGGTGGCGGGCTCGACCGGCGTCCTGATCCCGCCGAAGGGCTATCTCCAGCGGCTCCGCGAGATCTGCGACAAGCACGGGATCGTGCTGATCTTCGACGAGGTGATCACCGGCTTCGGGCGCCTCGGCGTTCCCTTCGCGGTCGACTATTTCGGCGTGACGCCGGACATCGTCCTCACCGCCAAGGGCGTCACCAACGGCGTCGTGCCGATGGGCGCGGTGTTCGTGAAGAAGGAGATCCACGACGCCTTCATGAACGGCCCCGAGCACCTCATCGAGTTCTTCCACGGCTACACCTATTCAGGCAACCCGGTGTCCTCGGCCGCGGGGCTCGCCACGCTCGACATCTACGAGAAGGAAGGCCTCCTCAACCGCGGCGCCGAGATCGCCGACTACTGGGCCGACGCGGTGCACAGCCTCAAGGGCCTGCCGCACGTCATCGATCTCCGGAATGCCGGCCTCATCGGCGCCATCGAGCTCGAGCCGATCCCCGGCCAGCCGACCAAGCGCGCCTTCAGCGCCTTCCTCAAGGCGTTCGAGAAGGGGCTCCTCATCCGCACCACCGGCGACATCATCGCGCTGTCGCCGCCGCTGATCATCACCAAGGCCGAGATCGACCAGCTGTTCGGCACGCTCGCGGAGGTGCTGAAGAGCCTCGATTGAGATCGCCACCTTTTCCGTCACCCCGGCGAAAGCCGGGGTCCATCTCGGGCTTCAGGGCTTTCGCCCCGAACAGACGGCACCGGCGATGATGGATTCCGGCTTTCGCCGGAATGACGGAGAGGGCGATGGGGCCGGGACGGCCTCGGCAATTCTGGAATATTCGTTTCATTCGCGCAGAAAACAGAATATGCGTTTCATGATTTCGCTCTGAGGGAGAAACGCGACAGTGCATACCCTGGACAACGCCATCGGCGGCAAGCTCGTCCGCTCGACCAGCACCCGCACCGCGCCGGTGTTCAATCCGGCCACCGGCGAGCAGTCGGCTATCCTGCCGCTGTCGACGGCGGCCGAGCTCGATGCTGCCGTGCAGGCGGCCAAGAAGGCGCTGCCGGCCTGGGCCGAGATGCCGCCGCTCCGCCGCGCCAAGATGATGTTCGCCTTCAAGGCGCTGCTCGACGCCAACCAGAAGAAGATCGCCGAGGCGATCTCGGCCGAGCACGGCAAGACCCACGCCGATGCGCTCGGCGAGCTGCAGCGCGGCATCGAGGTGGTCGACTTCGTCTGCGGCATCCCGCACCTCCTCAAGGGCGAGTTCTCGCGCCATGTCGGCCCGGGCATCGACACCCATTCCGACCGCCAGCCGCTCGGCGTCGTCGCCGGCATCACGCCGTTCAACTTCCCGGCCATGGTGCCGATGTGGATGTACCCGGTGGCGATCGCCTGCGGGAACACCTTCATCCTCAAGCCGTCGGAGCGCGACCCCTCGGCCTCGATGGTGGTGTTCGACCTGTTCCGCGAGGCCGGCTTCCCCGACGGCGTGCTCAACATCGTCCACGGTGACAAGGAGATCGTCGACGCGATCCTGACCCACCCCGACATCAAGGCGGTGTCGTTCGTCGGCTCGACGCCGATCGCCGAATACGTCTACCGGACCGGCACCGCGCACGGGAAGCGCGTGCAGGCGCTGGGCGGCGCCAAGAACCACATGATCGTCATGCCCGACGCCGACATGGACAAGGCGGCCGACGCGCTGATGGGCGCGGGCTACGGCTCGGCCGGCGAGCGCTGCATGGCGATCTCGGTCGCGGTTCCCGTGGGCGAGGAGACGGCCAACAAACTGGTCGAGACGCTGGCGCCGCGGGTGCAGGCGCTGAAGATCGGCCCGGCCACCGATCCCGATGCGGAGATGGGGCCGCTGGTCACCAAGCAGCACATGGAGAAGGTGCTCGGCTACATAGACCAGGGCGTCAAGGAAGGCGCCAAGCTGGTCGTCGACGGCCGCGGCTTCAAGCTCCAGGGCTACGAAGACGGCTATTTCGTCGGCGGCACGCTGTTCGACGGCGTCACCCCGGACATGACGATCTACAAGGAAGAGATCTTCGGGCCGGTGCTCGGCGTGCTGAGGGCCAAGAGCTACGACGAGGCGGTGAAGCTGATCAACGACCAAGAATACGGCAACGGCACCGCGATCTTCACGCGCGACGGCGACGCGGCGCGCAGCTTCGCCGACAAGATCGAGGTCGGCATGGTCGGCATCAACGTGCCGCTGCCGGTGCCGGTCGCCTATCACTCCTTCGGCGGCTGGAAGCGGTCCCTCTTCGGCGACCACGCGATCTACGGGCCGGAGGGCATCCACTTCTATACCCGGCTCAAGAC
>JAEVZM010000002.1 GCA_023392225.1 Pseudomonadota bacterium | reverse complement strand
GCGCACGACCATCCTCGCCGGGCCCGAGGCGGTGGCCGCCGCCGAGCGCGGCCGCGTCATCCACCGGCTGCTCCAGTCGCTGCCCGAGATGCCGGCCGCGGACCGCGCCGGCCGTACCCAAGCCTATCTCGACGCGGTGCTGCCGGAATGGCCCCTCGCCGAGCGGGCGGCGCTCGCCGAGGCGACCCTTGCCGTGCTCGCCCACCCGGACTTCGCGCCGGTCTTCGCGGCCGGCAGCCGGGCCGAAGTCGAGATCGCCGGACGTATCGGCGGGGCGACACTGTCGGGCCGGATCGACCGCCTCGCGGTCGGCCCCGACCGGGTGCTGATCGTCGACTACAAGACCAACCGCCCGGCGCCGGCCTCGGTGGGCGACGCCCCACACGAATACGTGATGCAGCTCGCCCTCTACCGGGCGGTGGTGGCGCGGCTCTATCCCGGCAAACCGGTCGCCGCCGCAATCCTGTGGACCGATCGCCCGGCGCTGATGGAAATTCCTTCCGTTCTGCTCGATCTCGCCGAGATGGAGGCGGTCGCCGGCCTCGGCACGGCGCAGGGCTCCCATCCCGCCCGCGACGGGCTGGCGCCTTGACGCTCCCGGTGGCGCTCCCTACCTTCCGGGCGACGAAAATTGCTCCCGAATCCAAAGGATACGAGGTCTGCCATGACCGTTAAGGTGACCGACGCAAACTTCGAAACCGACGTGCGCGGCGCCGAGACGCCCGTCGTCGTCGACTTCTGGGCCGAGTGGTGCGGCCCGTGCCGCTTCATCGCCCCGGCGCTCGAGGAGATCGCTGCCGAGATGGACGGCAAGGTGACGATCGCCAAGGTCAATGTCGACGAGAATCCCGACATCATGATGCGCTACGGCGTGCGCTCGATCCCGACGCTGATCCTGTTCAAGAACGGCGAGCCGACGGCGATGCAGGTCGGCGCCATGCCGAAGCAGCGCCTGTCCGACTGGATCAGCCAGTCGATCTGACGCACGTCGTCACACGGATTTCGAAAAGGCCGCGAGCGATCGCGGCCTTTTCCTTTTCGCGTGCGGCTATCGCGGCGGGGTGCCGTTTTCGGCGAGCACGGCGCCGGCGAGGTAGAGCGAGCCGCAGATGAGGATGCGCGGCGGGTCGGCGGGGTCGCTCTCGGCGCGGATCGCCTCCAGGGCTTCCCTGACGCTGCCGGTGACGGCGGTCTCGAGCCCGACCTCGGCCGCGTAGGTGGCGAGCTCCACGGGATCGCGGGTGGCAGCCGAATACGGTACGGGCACGGTGTGGACGCGCCGCACGAGCCCGGCGAAGGGCTTGAAGAAGCCGGCCGGATCCTTGGTGTTGAGCATGCCGGATATGAGGTGCAGCGGCCGCGGCGCCCGCTCCTCGAGGTCCGCCATCGCCTCGGCGATCACGACGCCGGCGCCCGGATTGTGGCCGCCGTCGAGCCACAGCTCGGCGTCGGCCGGCGCCTGCTCGACCAGCGCGCCGGCGGTCAACCGCTGCAGCCGTGCCGGCCACTCGACCTCGGTCAGCCCCGCCTCGATCGCCGCCATCGGCAGGCCGAAGCCGGCCCGGCGGAGCGTGGCGATGGCGATGCCGGCATTGGTGAACTGGTGGCGGCCGACGAGCTTCGGGCTCGGCAGGTCGAGGAGACCGTCCTCGTCCTGGTAGACGAGATGGCCGCGCTCGGCGAACGAGACCCAGTCGCGATTGGCGACGAAGAGCGGCGCCCCGACGCCGCCGGCGATGTCCTCGATCACGGCGAGCGCCGCCTCCGGCTGCGGGCCGATGATGCCCGGCCGGCCACGCTTGAGGATGCCGGCCTTCTCCGCCGCGATCCCGGCGAGCGTGTCGCCGAGGAACTTCTCATGGTCGATCGATACCGCGGTGATGACGGTGGCGAGCGGCTCGGGCACCACATTGGTGGCGTCGAGCCGGCCGCCGAGCCCGACCTCGAGCAGGAGCACGTCGGCCGGGTGGCGGGCGAAGATGTCGAAGGCGGCGGCGGTGGTGATCTCGAACTGGGTGATCGCCCGGCCGGCATTGACCTTCTCGACCGCGAGCAGTGTGTCGGCCAGCTCCTCCTCGTCGACGAAGCGGCCGCCACCCTCGGCCCCGAGGCGGATGCGCTCGTGGAAACGCACGAGATGCGGTGAGGTGTAGACGTGCACCCGCTTGCCGGCGGCTTCGAGCATTGCCCGCATGAACGCCGTGGTCGAGCCCTTGCCGTTGGTGCCCGCGACATGGATCACCGGCGGCAGGCGCCGCTCGGGATGGCCGAGATCGGCCATCAGCACCTCGATCCGCTCGAGCGACAGATCGATCTCGCGCGGATGCAGATGGAGCAGACGCTCCAGGATGGCGTCGGATCGTTCCATGGCCGGACCGCCGGTCAGACCGGCTCTGCCTCGATGACTTCGGGCGCCAGCGGCGCCTCGGGGGGCTGATCGCCGCCGAGCAGCGTGCAGAGACGCGCGATCGTCGAGCGGAGCTGGTGACGATGGACGACGGCGTCGACCATGCCGTGCTCAAGCAGGTATTCGGCACGCTGGAAGCCGTCGGGCAGCTTCTCGCGAATGGTCTGCTCGATGACCCGCGGGCCGGCGAAGCCGATCAGCGCCCCCGGCTCGGCGAGATGGATGTCGCCGAGCATGGCGTAGGACGCGGTGACGCCGCCGGTGGTCGGGTGGGTCAGCACGACGATGTAAGGCTTCCTGACCTCGCGGAACGCTTCGACCGCGACGGTCGTGCGCGGCAGCTGCATGAGCGCCAGCACGCCTTCCTGCATGCGGGCGCCGCCCGAGGCGGCGAACAGCACGAAGGGAAGCTCGCGGTCGCGGGCCGTCATCAGCCCGGTGATCACGGCCTCGCCGGCGGCCATGCCGAGCGAGCCGCCCATGAAGTCGAAATTCTGGACGGCGGCCACCACCGGCACGCTCTCGACGGTGCCGGCGCCGAGATGGACCGAGTCGACGGCGCCGGTCTTGGTCCGGGCATCCCTGAGGCGGTCGGTATAGCGGCGCTCGTCACGGAACCTGAGCGGGTCGACCGGCACATCGGGGAACGGGATCGTCTCCCATTCGGAGCCATCGAAGAAGTGTTCGAAGCGCTGCTTCGCCGTCATCCGCATGTGGTGGCCGGAGCCCGGGATGACGAAATGGTTCGCCTCAAGGTCCCGGTGGAACACCATCTCCCCGGTCTCGGGGCACTTGATCCACAGGTTCTCCGGCACCTCGCGCTTGGCGAAGTAGTTCCGGATCTTGGGGCGGACGACGTTGCTGATCCAGCTCAATCCAAAAGACTCCTACTCAGCGGCCTCGACGCGCGCAGCGCGAACGCCCGCAGCCAGATCGGCAACGAGATCGGCCACGGCCGGCACGGTCGCTGCCGTGGCCCGGCCCTCGCCATCGAGCGATCCCGCGACCGCCGCGACGATCGCCGAGCCGACCACCACGCCATCGGCACCCCGGCCGATGGCCGACGCCTGTTCCGCGGTCCTGACGCCGAAGCCGACCGCAACCGGCAATATGGTGTGCCGCTTGATCCTTGTCACGGCCTCGGCGACACGGTTCGCATCCGGCGCGGCGGTTCCGGTGATACCGAGGATCGAGACGTAGTAGACGAAACCGGAGGTATTGGCGAGCACCGCCGGGAGACGCCTGTCGTCGGTGGTCGGCGTCGCGAGCCGGATGAAGCTGATGCCGTGGGCCATCGCCGGCACGCAAAGCTCGTCGTCGGCCTCGGGCGGCAGGTCCACCACGATCAACCCGTCGACGCCGGCCGCCTTCGCCGCCTTGAGGAAAGTCTCGTTGCCCATCGCGTAGATCGGATTGTAGTAGCCCATGAGGACGATGGGCGTCTCGACGTCGCCCTCGCGGAAGGCGCTCACCAGATCGAGCGTCCTGCGTAGATT
>JAEVZM010000581.1 GCA_023392225.1 Pseudomonadota bacterium | reverse complement strand
GCTTGAACTCGGTCCAGCGGTCGTCATTGCAGGCGAGACGGAGGCACCCGGTCTCGCGCCAGCCGGTGGCGAGCCCGGTCTCGGCCTCGAGCTTCTCGTAGAGCGAGACCGAGTAGCGGAGCACCTGGGTGATCGACGCCGAGGAGCGGAGCTGGCCGACGAGCCCCGCCGCATGCCAGGTCGAGCCGCCGGTGAGCCGGCCCTGCTCGATCAGCACCACGTCGGCCTTGTGGTCGCGCGCGAGGTGGTAGGCGGTCGAGCAGCCGATGATGCCGCCGCCGATCACCACGACCTCGGCATGGGAGGGAAGCGCGCTCATGCGGACATGCTCTCTCTGAGGTTGATGCGTTTGCGGCTCATGGATGCCCCGGGCCGAGGAGCCGCGCCCTGAGCCGCTCGGCACCGGCGGTGATCAGGCGGTCGGCAATGATGGCGATGAAGGCGATGGCGAGGCCGGCGACGATGCCGCGGCCGGTGTCCGCCTTGGCGAGAGCGATATAGACCTCCTGCCCGAGGTCGCGGGTACCGACCAGCGCGGTGATCACCAGCATCGAGATGGCGAGCATGATGGTCTGGTTGAGGCCGAGCATCATCTCGGGCAGGGCGAGCTTGAGGCGGATCTTGGTGAGGATCTGGAACCGCGTGCAGCCCGAAACGACGCAGGCCTCGATGAGCTGCGGGTCGACCGCGCGGAGGCCGTGACCGGTATAGCGGATGACGGGCGCCACCGAGTAGGCGACGACGGCGACGATCGCGGTGAAGTCGCCAACCCGGAACAGCATCACCACCGGCATCAGATAGACGAAGCTCGGCAGCGTCTGGAGCGTGTCGATCACCACCTGGATCACCTTCCACACCCGCTCGCGGCCCGAGGCCCAGATCGCGATCGGCACGCCGATCAGACAGGCGAAGACCACCGAGATGGCGCAGAGATAGACGGTGACGGTCGCCTTCTCCCACTGCCCGGTCACGACGATGAAGGCCGACAGCACGATGCAGAGGAGCGCCAGCCGCAGCCCGCCGAGCGCGAAGCCGGTAAGGCCCAGCGCCGCGACGACGCCGAGCCAGGGCAGCGCGCCGAGGAAGCGCTTGACCGGGATCAGGAGGTTGAGCAGCAGGAAATTCTTGAACGCGTCGAACGCGTCGAAGAAGTTGACGTTGATCCAGCGGACGATCCCCTCCCAGAATCCCCCGGTCGTCACCGTCCATGCGTCCGGATAGGCCTGGAACGGAGCGTAGGCGAGGCCGAGGAGGCCGGATGTGACGACGATCACAAGCGACGCCGTGACGTTGGGATAGCGCCGCCACAAGGGCTCGCCGGCTAGCGCCGCGGCCCGCCGCGCCCGCTCGCCGCTGCTCTCGGCGAAGGCCTGGCTGAGCCGGTCGAGGGCGATGGCGAGCACGACGATGGCGACGCCCGACTGGATGCCGGCGGTGATGTCGAGCCGGCGGAGCGCCGCCAGCACGTCGAAGCCGAGGCCACCGGCACCGATCATCGAGGCGATGATCACCATGTTGAGCGAGAGCATGATGACCTGGTTGACGCCGAGCATCAGCCCGCGCCGCGCCGAGGGTACCATCACCTTCCAGGTCATCTGGCGCCGGGTGCAGCCGATCATCCGGCCGAGGTCGCGCACCTCGCCGGGCACGCCCTGGAGCGCGACGATGGTCACCCGTACCATCGGCGGCATGGCGTAGACGATCGTGGCGACGATCGATGACACCGGGCCGAAGCCGAACAGGAACAGGATCGGCACCAGATAGGCGAAGATCGGCACGGTCTGCATGAGATCCAGGAACGGCCGCATCGCCCGCTCGAACGCCGGCCAGCGATAGCCGGCGAGGCCGAGCAGCAGGCCGCCGGCGACGCCGATCGGCACCGCGACGAGGATCGAGGCGAGCGTCTGCATGGCGCTCTGCCACTGGCCGAAGACAGCGAGATAGAGGAAGCAGAGGCCGACGAGGAGGGCCAGCCGCCGCCCCCCGGCGTGCAGTCCGGCGAGGCTGAAGATGGCGAGCACGCCGAGCCAGGAGAGCGGCGGCAGGAGCTGGACGGCGTTGGAGCCCTCGCCGCGCATGAAACCGGTCGAGAGCAGCGACAGGGCAACCGTATAGGGCACCTCGACCACCGCCGCGATGGCGCGGGTGAGTTGCGTGAAGGTGAAGAGCCCGAAGGTCGCGTCCTCGACCAGCCAGGTCATCGCCGCCGAGACCCACTTGGCGAGCGGCACCTCGAGCGCCTTCGGGTAGACCACCGCCCAGGGGGCGACCTCCTTGCCGGCGAACCACAGCACCACAGTGCCGGCGATCACCGCCACCCACGCCACCCGGATCCAGAAGGCCCGTGCATCGAGCGACGAAGGACGCGGCACGGCGGCGACAAGGCTCATGGCGCCCTAGCCCCCGAGCATCACGTCGGCGACGGCGTCGCGGGTGAGCGTGCCGACCCGCCGGCCGTCGGCATCGACCACGGCGAGCGGCGCCGTCGCCTCGCGCATCCGCGCCGCCACCGCCATGACGCGGGTGTCGGCCGGCACTTCGCCGGCGACCGGCGCCTCGGTGTCGGGCGACATGATCGCGGCGACGCGGAGCACCTTCGCCTTCGGCACGTCGCGCGTGAACTCGGCGACGTAGGGGGTGGCCGGCCGCATCACCAGGTCCTCGGGCGTGCCGGTCTGCTCGATGCGGCCGTCCTTCATGATGGCGATGCGATCGGCGAGGCGGATCGCCTCGTCGAAATCGTGGGTGATGAAGACGATGGTCTTGTGGAGCGTCGCCTGCAGCCTGAGGAATTCGTCCTGCATCTCGCGCCGGATCAGCGGGTCCAGCGCCGAGAACGGCTCGTCGAGGAACCACAGCTCGGGTTCCACTGCGAGCGAGCGGGCGATGCCGACCCGCTGCTGCTGGCCGCCGGAGAGCTGGTGTGGATAATCGGCCTCGCGCCCGGCGAGGCCGACCAGCTCGAC
>JAEVZM010000574.1 GCA_023392225.1 Pseudomonadota bacterium | reverse complement strand
TGGTGCTGACCATGGCCGGCTGCATCGCCCAGCTGAGCTTCTGGCTTGCCGGCCGCGGGGCGACGCCGTAGCGACCCGACGCCGCGCCGGCGATGGCCGGCGCGACCGACAGCGCCTCCGACAGGGCCATCGGCGAGGCGAGCCCGGCGCCGAAGCTGAGGACGAGGACCGGCGCCAGCACCGCGACCAGGGACAGCGCACCGGTCACCGCCGCAGCCAGGAGCACCAGGGCGCTCCCGAGGCTGAGGAGATTGCCGACGATCATCAGCCGCCGGGTGGCGAAGCGCCCGATCAGCCGGCTCGCGGCGAAGCTGCCGAACCAGACGCCGACGATGTTGAGCATGAGGTAGACGCCGACCTCGCCCGCCGGCCGGTGCAGCTGGTTGACGAAGATGAACGGCGCCGCGCCGATGAAGGCGTAGAGCGCGGTGGTGGCGAAGCCGCCGCCGATGGCATAGGCGACGAAGGCCGGCATGCGCAGCAGCTGCCCGTAGCGGCGCAGCACCCCGCCCCGCTCGCGCCCGGCGAGCACCGCGGTCTCGGGCAGGCGGCGCCAGATCAGCCATAGATTGACGAGGCCGAGCAGGCTGAGCGCGGCGAAGATCGAGCGCCAGCCCGTGGTCTCGGACAGGAGCGCGCCGATGAGCGGCGAAAGCCCCGGGCCGACCATGACCATGAGGTTCATCAGCGACTGCTTGCGCGCCGCATCGGTGCCCGAGGCCATGTCCCGCACGATCGCGCGGCCGAGCACCAGCCCGGCCCCGGCGCCGAGCGCCTGCACGAAGCGCATGACGATGAGGAGCGGCAGGCTCGGCGCGGCGAGCGCGACGAGGCTCGCGACGGTAAACAGCGCCATGCCGAGGAGAAGCACCGGGCGCCGGCCGAACTGGTCCGAGATCGGGCCATAGACGAGCTGGGCGATCGACAGGCCGATGATGTAGGCGCTGAGCGTCAGCTGGACGCCGGCCTTGCCGACCCCGAGACTCTCGGCGACGAGCGGCAGCGCCGGCACGAAGATGTGCATCGCCAGCGTGCCGCTGAGCGTGATCAGCGCCAGGAGCCACAGCGCCGGCATCGCGCGCGATGCGGTGCCCGCCGCCGCCACCACCGGCTCGCCCGCCGGCCGCCTCACGACGCCCTCCCCTTCGCATTCGATTCCGTCAGCCGCTCGAGGACCCGGGCGACGACCCGCCGCGCCGCCGCCACGTCGCGCGTGGAGAGATCGGCGGTGAGCTCGCGCTCGAGATCGGCGGAGACATGCTCGACCCGCTGGGCCAGCCTTCGTCCCGCCGGGGTGACGCTGATCGCCCGCGCCCGCCGGTCGCCGGCATCATCGGCGCGCACGATCAGGCCGGCGCTCTCGAGCGTGGCGAGGATGCGGACCAGCGCCGGGCTCTCGACCGACAGCGCGGCAGCAAGGTCCTTCTGGCGCAGCGGGGTCGGCGAACGTGCGAGATAGACGAGCGGCAGCCACGTCGCCTCGGTGAGATCGAACGGCTGGAGGCGCTGGTCGACGGCACGGCGCCACTGGCGCGCGGCCATGCCGACAAGGCTGCCCAGCCGCACCGGGCGCCACGGCCCATCGTCGGTCTTCGACATCGTGAAGAAATCCGGAAGTGCGTAATGTGTTACCTATTTACATAACGTCTTAACTATCTCGCGGCAAGCCCCTCCCCCGCTCGGCGGGCGCGACGGGGCGAGCGGGCCCGGGTCGGATCACCGGTTCCGCCCCGCCCTGCCGCACGCTATGAACCCGAGAGGCAAGCGAGGCATGCGATGCGGATGATCGGCCTGATCGGCGGCATGAGCTGGGAGAGCTCCGCCGCGTACTACCGGATCCTCAACCAGGGCGTCCGCGACCGGGTCGGGCCGACGGCCTCGGCGCGATGCCTCCTGTGGTCGTTCGACTTCGCCGAGATCGAGGCGCTGCAGCACGCCGGCGACTGGGACGGCCTAGCCGAGCGCATGGTCGAGGCGGCGCAGCGTCTCGAGGCAGCCGGTGCCGACGTCCTCCTGATCTGCACCAACACCATGCATCGGGTCGCGCCGGCGATCGAGGCAGCGGTCGCGGTGCCGCTGATCCATATCGCAGACCCCACGGCGGCGGCGATCAAGGCAGCGGGGCTCAGGCGGGTCGGGCTGCTCGGCACCGCCTTCACGATGGAGCAGGACTTCTACAAGGGGCGGCTCACGGAGATGCACGGCCTCGACGTGATCGTGCCCGACGCGGCGGACCGCGCCGCCGTCCATCGCATCATCTACGAGGAGCTGGTGGCGGGGCGGATCGTGCCGGAATCGCGCGAGGCCTATCGCGCGATCATCGCCCGCCTGGTGGCGAACGGCGCCGAGGCGGTGATCCTCGGCTGCACCGAGATCATGCTCCTGGTGGGCCCGGAGGACAGCGCGGTGCCGCTGTTCGACACAACCACCCTCCACGCCGAAGCCGCGGTCGCCGCGGCGCTCGCCGGCTAGCGCGCCGCGCTCAGGCCACGGTGTCGAGGAAGGAGCGGCCGGCGCGGTCCTCGATCGCGACCACCCAGACGTCGGAATCGAAGCGCACCTCGCGGGCGATCGCCGTGCGGATCGCTTCGGCATCGACCTCCGCGGCGACCTTCTGGAACAACCGATCGCCGGACCAGCCCTCGTCGAAGGCCATCTGCGGCGCCGGCGCGTAGAGGTCGTTCCGGCCGTCGAGATAGTCGACCACGACGAAGATGGCGCCGGCCTCCTCGGAGCCGCGCCGCATCACCACGGCCGGCGCGTCCTCGAGGTTGCAGCGCCGGATATGGGCGGCGACGAACAGGCCTGACGTGAGCCGCGCCATCGCCTCAGGCGGCTTCCATCGCCCCGATGGCGACCAGCCGCTCGATCAGCGTGTCGCCGGCGGCGCCGGTGATCGGCAGGCCGTTGTCGAGCTCGAAGCGCCGGATCGCGGTGACCGTCGCCTCGCCGGCGATGCCGTTCTCGGGGACCGGTCCATAGCCGATCTGGTTGAGCGCCTTCTGCACCGAGAGGGTGCGGCGCGCCCCGATGTCGTTGGCGGGCACCGCCGGGGCGGCGTCGGGCGC
>JAEVZM010000523.1 GCA_023392225.1 Pseudomonadota bacterium | reverse complement strand
CCGCGCGGCGACCTCCCGTGGTTCCCGGGGGGCGTGGTCGAGCGCGGCCCGATCGGCTCGATGCCGCGCGATCATCGTCTGACGGCTCTCCTCCAGCGCATTCGCTGCGATCGCGAACTCGGAAACGAGATCGCCAAGGAAGCCTGTGACTTTCTCGCGGACGAGCGACGACACGCGCTCCTTTACCTCTGACACCGAGGGCAGCGCAGGGAGGTCGGACAGGCGCGCGGCGACATCCTTCGTCCGGACGCCGGTCCAGCGCGCAAGTGCGTAGACTTCACCGTCGACGTCGACTGCGACGACACTTCGGCGATCCCCCCGCGCCAGATAGTAGCCGCGCGCTTCGAGTGCCTGACGCAACGCCCGTCCGGAATCAGACGCGGCCCAGCACTGCTGGAATACCTCCTTGATGTGGCGCGGGTCCTTGCCGATCCGCTTTGCCTTCACCCACTCGTCGCGGCTGAAGTTCAACGGATTGCGGAGGGCCCGGTCGATCAGGCCCTCCGGCATCTTCCAGCCGTGCTCGATGAAGAGCTCTCGTGATGCGTCGCCCAGCTTGAGGCGGTCGTGAGAGAGACGCGGCGCCGTCATCGTCTCGGGGTTGACCCGCGACCAGACACAGTGTGCGTGACGCCGACCCTGCTTCTCGTGGAACACGATGATGCGCGGATGCCCTTGCAGCCCGAGCTTCGCCTCGATCCGGTCGATAGCAGCTTCGAACACCGCGACCGAGACAGATTCTGTCTCCGGTGGATTCAGGGAGAGGGAATAGAGGTGCCGTCTGCACTTTGTCCCGCGGCTGACCGCCTCCGCCTCACGCAGGGCTCCGGCAACTGTCTCTGACACGAAACCGCGGACTTCGTGCAGCTCCACGTGCTCGTTTTCCGGCTTCATGAGATGAACCGCGAGATCGCGTGCGCCGCCGCGCTGGCTGCCGTTGAGGATCATCTGTCTTGCTCGCTCGACAGGCCCAGGGCCTGCATTAACGCGCTACGCATGTCGCGAACGGCAGCGCACGCGGCGTTGAGGTCTGCCTCGGTCTCGGCCGTCACCGGGAGTGCACCGATATTGGCGGCCTTCGCTAGCTGGTTCAGGTTGTTCGCGATCCGCGACTGTCCGAGCATAGCGAGCACGCGGGCGAGCGACGTCTCGTCCCTGACGGCAGATCTGAACTTCCGGCGTGGCGTCTTCGCCTCCGGTGAAAGGATCAGATCCCGGACGAACGGGCCGAGCGGGCGTCCACCGGAGCACTCCGACAGCCTCCGGCGTTCGTCGTCGGTCAGGCGTATCGAGAATGGTTTAGCCGAGGCGCCGGGAGGTGAAGTCCTGACGCCCGACCTGTCGTCGGGAATCTGCATGGAAAGGCCTCGTCTACGGCGACGGAGGCCGCGGCTCTTTGGCCAGCGACGTGTCCTTTAGGACGATCTCCCAGCGGGCCATTTCAGCGAAGATTTGGTTTGAGTCTTCGCCTGACAGGTCCACCACTTTCTCTTTGCGGGCAGCCGCCACGCCAACCCTGCCCGCGGGGCTCCGGTAAGAGGTATCGCCCCTTACCTCCACCACTCCGGAATTCAGTATTTCCAAACCTCCTATCATCTTGAACGGTGCCGCGCGGGCGCTCGAGCAGGCCGGGCTCCTCGGCAAGATCAAGCGGACGGGTCTCGCGCCGGCGTCGCTCCTGAAGAGGTACATCGAAGGCGGTTCGGTCCAGGACGTCTGGTGGAATGTGAAGGACCTCGGCTACCTCACCTACTACGGTGCCAAGGCCTACGCCCAGTGCAAGATCACCGGCAAGCCGGGTGAGACGTTCACCGCCGGCCGCCTCGGTGAGTTCACGACCGGCGAGGACGTGGAGACCGTTCTCGGCCCGGCGCAGATCGTCACCGACAAGAACATCGACGTCTTCAAGTTCCAGGGGGCCGCTGTCGTCCCACCGCTGTCCTCCCACTGGCCCGGAGACGCATGGCGTCTCCGGGCTTTTTCATGCGCTTCCACAGCAAGAATTGGAGGCGATGTTCTGGCCCCATCTTTCGGGTCTGGCTCGGGCCGCAGCCACGGTTGGAACGGGGCGATCCTCGTCGTCGCCGGGCAGTTCGCCGAGGACGTGGTGTCGATATCGCCGACGGCGGGAACGGGGCCGGACTGCAATGGCTGCTGGCGGCTGGGGTTTCCCCGGGGCCCTGGCCCGGCGCTCGCGGATTGACCGAGGCGGCCTAAGGCCTTATGACATCGGTGTCATGACATCGATGTCATAAGCGCATGGGTTGCCGAGATGGCCACAATCTACGACGTCGCCAGGGCCGCCAATGTTTCGCCGAAGACCGTCAGCCGCGTCCTGAACGGCGACGCGCCGGTGAAGGGCGAGACGCGCGACGCGGTCGAGAGCGCCATCCGCCGGCTCGGCTACGTTCCCTCGAGCGCGGCGCGCACCATGCGCTCCAACCGGTCAGGCCTCATCGGTGTCGTCACCGGCGCTATCAGCCTCGCGCCGCAGAAGCCCTCCGATGCAGGCATGCCGGAGATCTTCATCGTCCAGGGTATCCAGCGCCGGATGGAGGCGGCGGGGAAGACGCTCCTCATCTCCGATACCGGCGGCCATTCGCAGCGCGTTCCGCACCTGATGCGGACCTTCGCCGAGCACCGGGTCGAGGGGATGGTCTACGTCGCCGCGTTCCACCAGAAAGTCGACCTGCCGGAGCCGCCGCGCGACAGCCAGCTCGTCCTCGTCAACTGCTTCGACGACCGCCAGACCCCGGCGATCGTCCCGGACGATCGCGACGGCCAGCACCGGCTCGTCGCCGAGATCATCGCCAGTGGCCATCGGCGGATCGCCTACCTGACCCTCGGGCCATCGCTGATCGCCACCACGCTGCGCACCGAGGGCTACCGCGCGGCGCTGGCCGAGGCCGGCATCGCCTACGATCCGGCCCTCGTTGCAGTCGGCGAGGAATCCGAGGAGGAGGACAGGGCCGACGTGATGCGCCGCGAGGTCCGGCGCATGCTCGCCCTCGAGTTTCCGCCGACCGTCTTCTGCTGCGGCAACGATCGCATGGCGATCCGCCTCTACGGTGTTCTCCGCTCGGAGGGCTGCATCATCCCGGGCGAGGTGTCGGTGGCCGGCTACGACAACTACCGGCTCATCGCGGAGACCCTTTTTCCGACGCTGACCACGTACGAGCTGCCCTACGCGGCGATGGGCGAGCGCGCCGCCGAGCGACTCCTGTCGCTGATCGAGCGGGGCGCTGGGAAAGCGGCTGAACCGGAGGCGGTGGGCGGCGAGGTTGCGTGGCGCGACTCGGTCGCACCGCGGAAAATTCGAGCGAAGTCAGGATCTTCAAAGGGAGGAAAGCATGCTTAAGACAGCACTGATGACCGGCGTCTTCATGGCCGGACTTGCCCAGGCCGCCTCGGCGCAGCCCGAGATCAGCATGTGGTATCACGGCGCCGGCAACGTGGTGGAAAGCCGGATCAACAATCAGATCGTCGACGACTTCAACGCCAGCCAGTCCGACTGGAAGGTCGTCCTCGAGAGCTTCCCGCAGCTCAGCTACAACGATTCCGTCGTCGCCGCGGCGCTCGCCGGCAACCTGCCCTGCGTGCTCGACGTCGATGGTCCGAACATGCCGAACTGGGCGTGGGCGGGCTACATGCAGCCGCTGCCGATCGACGAGGCCGAGTTCGCCGAGTTCCTGCCCGGCACCAAGGGCGTGTGGGACGGCAAGCTCTACTCGATCGGCCTCTGGGACGCCGCGGTCGCGCTCTATGCCCGGAAGTCGACCCTAGAGGAGCTGGGCCTCCGCACCCCGACCCTCGAGCAGCCGTGGACGGCCGAGGAGTTCATGGCCGCGCTCGACGCCGCCAAGGCCTCCGGCAAGTTCAGCTATCCGCTCGACCTCGGCATGAACGACCAGGGCGAATGGTACCCCTACGCCTTCTCGCCGTTCCTGCAGAGCTTCGGCGGCGACATCGTCGACCGCTCGACGTACCAGACCGCCGAGGGCGCGCTGAACGGCGACGCCGCGATCGAGTTCGGCGAGTGGTGGCAGAAGCTCTTCGCCGACGGCTATGCGCCTGGCACCAGCGAGGATCCGGCCGACCAGCAGACCGGCTTCATCGACGGCAAGTTCGCCTTCCAGTGGAACGGCAACTGGCGTGCGGTGGCAACGATGGACGCCGTCGACGACGTCGTCTTCCTGCCGGCCCCCGATTTCGGCGAGGGCAACAAGATCGGCGGCGGCTCCTGGCAGTTCGGCGTCTCGGCGAGCTGCCCCAACCCGGACGGCGCGGCCGCCTTCATCAAGTTCGCGACGCAGGACAAGTACCTCGCCGCCTTCTCCGACGGCATCGGCCTCATCCCCTCCACCGCCTCGGCGGCCGCGATGACGAAGAACTACAAGGAGGGCGGACCGCTCGCCGTGTTCTACGACCTCTCCAAGGAGCAGGCGGTCCTCCGGCCCGTCACCCCGGGCTACGTCGTCCAGGCCAAGGTCTTCATCAAGGCGCTGGCCGACATCGCCAACGGCGCCAATGTCGGTGACACGCTTGACGCCGCCGTCGACGAGATCGACGCCGACATCAAGCAGAACAAGGGCTACGGCCACACCGGCTGACCGGCCGGCAAGGACAGCGGCCCCGCGGGAAGCCTGCGGGGCCGGATCCGGGAGGGGTCGTCATGGCGTCGAAACTGACCACGTCCAATCGGGCGGGATGGCTGTTCGCCCTGCCCGGGTTCGGGCTGATCGCCCTGTTCATCATCGTGCCGTTCTTCTTCGCGCTCGGGCTGTCGCTGACCAACCAGCGCCTGATCTCCCCGAACCCGACCGAGTATGTCGGCCTCCAGAACTACGTCGACCTGCTCGACCTCGGCGTCGTCACGCTCGAGCCGCTCCGCGACGATGCCGGCAATCTCGTCCGCGACGAGGCGGGCAACCTCGAATATCCGCGGGTCCGGACCATCACCCGCAACGAAGACTACCCGCAATATGCCGGCATGCAGGAGTGGTTCCGCTGGTACTCCGGCGACAACGCCAAGGTGGTGATCGCCCGCGACGTCGTGTTCATGAAGGCGCTGGCCAACACCCTGACCTTCGTCGCGGTGGTGGCGCCGGTCCAGGCCGGCTTCGCGCTCCTCCTCGCGCTCCTCATCAACCAGCGCGTCCGCGGCATCAACATCTTCCGGACCATCTACTTCATGCCGGTGGTGGTCTCGATCGTCGTCGTGTCGCTGCTGTGGCGGTTCATCTATGCCGACGACGACGGGCTCCTCAACAATCTCCTCGCGGCCATCAGCTTCGGCGCCTGGCAGCCGATCGACTGGCTCGGCAACACCAGCACCGCCCTCGGCTCTATCATCGCCATGTCGATCTGGCAGGCGGTCGGCTTCCACATGGTGATCTGGCTGTCCGGCCTCCAGACCATCAGCCCGACGCTCTACGAGGTTGCGACCATCGAGGGGGCCTCGAAGTGGCAGACGTTCCGCTACGTCACCTGGCCAGGGCTTCGCAACACGGCGGTCCTGGTGCTGATCGTCATCACCATGCAGGCCTTCGCCGTCTTCGCCCAGATCGACGTCATGACCGGCGGCGGTCCGCTCGACAGCACCCAGACCCTCGTCTTCCAGGCCGTCGAGCGCGGCTACGGCAAGCAGGACATCTCGGGCGGCTCGACCATCTCGGTCATCCTCTTCGTCCTCGTCCTGTCGATCTCGCTGGTCCAGCGCTACCTGACGCGGGAGCGCTCGTGATGGCCGTCGTCGCCGGAGAGGGCCGGGGACTGCGCCTCGCAGTCCGCTATCTCGTCCTCGTCCTGGTCGGGACGATCTTCCTGTTCCCGCTCCTCTTCATGATCGTCTCCTCGCTGAAGCCTACGGCGCAGCTCCTCCAGGACACCTCGTCGCTCCGCGCCTTCCTGCCGGTCGGCGACATCAGTCTCGACAACTACTATGCCGCGTTCCGGCGGGCGCCGATCGGGCGGTTCGTCTTCAACTCGGTGGTCATCACCCTCGTCACGGTGACGGCCTCGCTCTTCCTCTGCTCGCTCGCCGCTTTCTCTTTCGTCTATCTCAACTGGCGGGGCAGGGGGCTGCTCCTTTCGATCGCGCTGGCGACGCTCATCATCCCGTTCGAGACGATTGCCATCCCGCTCCTCCTCCTCGTCTCGCGCCTGCCGTGGATCGGCTTTGAGGGGATCGAGTACGGCTGGCTCAACACCTACCGGGTGCAGATCATCCCGTGGATCGCCGACGCGCTGACGGTCTTCCTCTTCGTCCAGTACTTCAAGGACCTGCCGCGCGACCTGATCGAGGCGGCGCGGGCGGAGGGCGCCTCGTGGTGGCAGATCTACCGGCGGGTGGTGATGCCGCTCTCCGGACCGGTGATCGCGACGGCAGCGATCCTCAAGTCGCTGAAGATGTACAACGAGCAGTACCTGTGGCCCCTGATCGTCGTTCAGGACGAGGCCCATCGCCCGATCATGGTCGGGCTCGGCTATTTCTTCCAGCTCAATGTCGCCTGGGGCGAGGTCATGGCCTATCTCTCGCTGATCACGCTGCCGGTCCTCGCCTTCTATCTTGTGCTGCAGCGCGCCTTCATCGCATCGATCGCCTCGACGGGCGTCAAGGGATAGCTCAATGGTTCTGAGACTGGACGACAAGTGGGTGTGGGACAGCTGGTACGTGCGCGACGGCGGTCGCTGGCACGCCTTCTTCCTCGAGGCGCCGCGCGCGATCGAGGAGCCTGAGCTCCGGCACTGGAACGTCAGCCAGGGTCACGCGGTCAGCGACGATCTGGTCAACTGGGACTATCTCGGCACCTGCTTCCGGCCGGCGGAGCGCGACGCGTGGGACGACTACACGACCTGGACCGGCTCGGTCGTGAAGGGGCCCGACGGTCTCTGGCACCTCTTCTACACCGGCACCACCCACGCCGAGGACGGGCTGATCCAGCGGATCGGCCACGCCACCAGCGACGACCTCCACAGCTGGCAGCGCGTCGGCGACGGTCTTTGCCTCGACCTCTCGGGCGACGACTACGAGCAGTTTCGTCCCGGCTTCTGGCACGACCGGGCGATGCGCGACCCCTGGGTCATCGCCGACCCGGACGGGGACGGCTGGCTCATGTTCTTCACCGCCCGGAGCGCCGGCATCCCTGAGCCCAATGCCGGCGGCGCCATCGGCCTTGCGACCTCGCCCGACCTCATGACCTGGACCCTCCAGCCGCCGGTCTTCACGGGCGGCTTCGGCCAGCTCGAGGTGCCCGAGGTCTTCAAGTACCAGGGGCGGTGGTACTGCCTCTTCTGCACGGCGGCCCAGCACTTCTCCGCCGAGCAGGCGCGCATCACGCCGGGTGGTCCGGTCTCCGGCAACCACTATCTCGTCGCCGACAACCCGCGCGGGCCATGGTCGATCGCCCCGGGCGGCTTCCTCGACGGCGCGCTGCCCTGCAAGCGCTATGCGGCCCGCATCGTCGAGACCGACGAGGGCCTGCGCATCATCGGCTTCGCCGATCGGCCGCATGGCGATTTCGTCGGCGAGCTCACCGATCCGGAGCCGGTCGAGGTCATGCCCGACGGGCTGCTTCGGGTCGTTTCCCGTCCACCAGCGGAGTAGGTCGATGGCTGGCGTCTCTCTCAAGGGCGTGCGGAAGCGCTTCGGCAAGGTCGAGGTCATCAAGGGCGTCGACATCGAGATCGAGGACGGCGAGTTCGTCGTCTTCGTCGGCCCCTCCGGCTGCGGCAAGTCCACGCTGCTCCGGATGATCGCCGGCCTTGAGGACATCACCGCGGGCACGCTCGAGATCGGCGGAAAGGTCGTCAACGACCTCGCGCCGAAGGAGCGCGGCATCGCCATGGTGTTCCAGAGCTACGCCATCTTCCCGCACATGACGGTTCGCGAGAACGTCGCCTTCGGCCTCACCATCAACCATGTCCCGAAGGCCGAGAAGGAGCGAAAGGTTGCCGAGGCGGCGCGCATCCTCCAGATGGAGCATCTCCTCGACCGCCGGCCGTCGCAGCTCTCCGGCGGCCAGCGCCAGCGCGTTGCGATCGGCCGGGCGATCGTCCGCGAGCCGGAGGTGTTTCTCTTCGACGAGCCGCTCTCCAATCTCGACGCGGCGCTTCGGATGGACATGCGGATGGAGATCGGCAAGCTCCACCAGGAGCTTGGCGCGACCATGGTCTACGTCACCCACGACCAGGTCGAGGCCATGACCCTCGCCGACAAGATCGTCGTCCTCAAGGACGGGCAGGTCATGCAGGTCGGCTCGCCCATGGAGCTCTACCACCATCCGGCCAATCGCTTCGTCGCCGGCTTCCTCGGCGCGCCGTCGATGAACTTCCTCAAGGTCGAGACGCGGAATGTCGCGGCCGATCGCGCGACGGTGGCGAGCTCTGCGCTCGATCCGATCGAGGTCTCGACGGCGGGCCGGGACATCCCCGTCGGCGGCGAGGCGGTCCTCGGCGTTCGTCCGCAATATCTGGTGCCGAGCGACACGCCGGCCGAAGGGATGCTCCACGGCAAGGTGGTGCTGACCGAGCGCCTCGGTGCCGAGACCGTGGTCGAGGTCGGGCTCGCCGACGGCACCAACATCATCGCCGCGATCAGCGAGGACCGCGTCCTCAAGCCGGGCTCGGAGATTGGGCTCCGCTTCGATCCCGACAAGACCCATCTCTTCGAGGCCGCCTGATCCTGCACGTCTTCTCGGACGCCCCGAGCCCTTAGACGTCAGCGGGTCGGCTCGCGCCCGGCCATGCCGAGCGTCCTCAGGCGGACGACCGCGAGGACGAGGATCGCGCGGCAGACGAGGAGGAGGGCGCCGCCCCCGGCGGCGTTTGGCTAGGCGTGGTGGTCCCGGCGGCAGCGGGCGGTGGTGCCCGCGCTCTTCTCCGGTACAGGCCGCGAACCACGGTTTGAAGCCGCTGGCCGCCCGAGCCTCAGCAGCGGGGACCTCCGAACACGAGGGATCTGTGGACCTGCGCCCCGGCCCAGGCACCGTCGGCGACGGCCAGCGAGACGGAATGGGGAATTCGCGCGACATCGCCACAGGCAAAAGCTCCGGCGATGCTCGTCTCCTTGCTCGCATCGGTGCGGATCTGGTTGCCGAGTGGCGTCTCCTCGATCTCCACCCCCATTCGGTCCGCGATGTTCGAGGACGGTGCGTTGCGCGATGCGATGAACAGGCCGGCGAAGGCGAGGATGCGGCCATCGGTCAGGACGACATCGGCGTGACCGTTGATCCGCGCGATCGGGGTCTCCTCGATCGCCACGCCGCGGCTCTCAAGGTCCGTACGGGTCGCCTCGTCAATGGCGATCGCGCCATTGACGAAGAACGTCACCTCGCCCCACTCGGGGATGAGCTGGGCCTGATGAAGCGACATCGCGCCGGTTGCGATGACGCCGATGCGGCCTCGATCGAGCTCGTAGCCGTGGCAATAGGGACAATGGAACACGCTCCGCCCCCAGCGCTCGGCCAGCCCTTCGATGCGGGGCAGCTCGTCCGAGACACCCATGGCGAACAGAAGCCGGCGGCCGTGGAAGGTGCCATGCCCGCGCGTCGACACCGTGAATGCGTCCCTGGTGCCCTGTGCCAGCTCCGCCGTGTCGTCGATCCAGGTGAGCGTCGGATAGCGCAGGAGTTGGGCTCTGGCGATCGCGGCGATCTCGGCCGGATCCGTCCCGTCGCGGCTCAGGAATCCGTGGGAATGAGCGGCGAACCGGTTTCGGCGGAGGCCGGAATCGATCACGACGACCGTCCGCCGTGCACGGACGAGTTGGAGCGCCGCGGCCATTCCGGCATAGCTTCCGCCGATGACGATCACGTCGGTGTGCATTGCTCTCGCCTCAGCCATCTCTTCCGTCTCTCGCCGTCATGAACAGGCGCCTTTGCATCGGCGTGCCGGATGTCCCATCTTCCGGGCATGAGTCATGCGGATGCTCCCACCCTGACGAAGAACGAGGACATCGTCCTCACGGCGCTGAAGCAGGCGGCGCGGCCGCTGAGCGCCTACCAGATCATGGAACAGACGACGCCGAAGGGCGTGCGGGTGCCGCAGCAGATCTATCGTGCGCTCCATGGGCTCGTCGGTCACCGGCTGATCCACCGCATCGAGACCATCAACGCCTACCTCGCCTGCCAGCACGCCGCGCACGAGCACCAGGCCGCCTTCACGGTCTGCACGGCCTGCGGCCGCGTCGAGGAGGTGCCGCTCGGCAGGACGATCGGCAACCTCACGAAGGCGGTGGCGAAGACGGGATTCGCCGTGCATGCTACCCATCTCGAGCTGTCCGGCCTGTGTGCGGGATGCCAGGTGGCGGCCAAGGCGTGAGGCGAAGCCAGTGTCGCGGGGCCTGGATTATCGTCACGCCGCACGGTCGCGCCGCCATTCGGGGAACGGGTCGGGCAGCCGCCGATAGACCGGCAGGTCGAGGCGAAGCGGCCGCGGCGGCCCGACCAGGCATTCGTCGAGTGCGGACGTGATCGCCGCCTCGTCCATGCCCGTGCCGATGAACACCAGCTCCTGCCGCCGGTCTCCCCACACCGGCGCCCAGTGACGGTTGAGCAGCGACCGCCACTCGGGATGGTCCGGCCACCGGGTCTTCGGTACCGCGGCCCACCAGAAGCCCATCGGCTCGGTCCGGCAGATCGCCCCGGCGAGGCTCATGTCGCCAACCCATTCGGGTCGCGTCGCAAGCCAGAAGACGCCCTTGGCGCGAATCAGCCCCGGCCATGTCATGGCGATGAAGCTCTTGAACTTGCCGGGATGGAAGGGGCGGCGGGCCCGGTACACGAAGCTCGAGATGCCGTATTCCTCGGTCTCCGGCACATGGTCGCGGAAGCCATTGAGCTCCTTGTACCAGAGCGGGTGCTCGTGGGCGCGCTCATAGTCGAAGCGGCCCGTGTCGAGCACTTCGCCGAGGTCGACGCGGGCGAAATCCGTCTCGATGATCCGGGCCTGCGGATTGAGCGCGACCACGATCTTGCGGACGAGGGCACGCTCTTCCGCATCGACGTTCGACACCTTGTTGATGACGACCACGTCGGCGAACTCGATCTGGTCGACGAGCAGATCGACAAGGGTGCGGTCGTCGCCGTCGCCCGCCGTCTCGCCGCGGTCGCGGAGGAAATCCTGGCTGGCGTAGTCGCGGAGGAGGTTCGCAGCGTCCACCACGGTGACCATCGTGTCGAGCCGGGCCACGTCCGACAGCGATGCGCCGCGCTCGTCGCGAAACTCGAAGGTGGCGGCGATGGGCAGCGGCTCGGCGACGCCGGTGCCCTCGATCACCAGATAGTCGAAGCGGCCGTCGCGGGCGAGCCGGCCGACCTCGCCGAGCAGGTCGTCGCGCAGCGTGCAGCAGATGCAGCCATTGGTCATCTCGACCAGCTTCTCGTCGGTCCGTGACAGCTCGGTGCCGCTCCGCACGAGGTCGGCATCGATGTTCACTTCGCTCATGTCGTTGACGATCACCGCGACCCGGCGCCCCTCGCGATTGTTGAGGATGTGATTGAGCAGCGTCGTCTTGCCAGCGCCCAGGAAGCCGGAGAGGACGGTGACGGGGAGACGGTCGTCGTGGAGGGACATGGACAGACTTTCCGTGATGTTATAACATAACATGTGTAGTCGAAGCCTGGAATGGTCGCAAGGTTCTTGTGCCGTTCCGAGTTCCCCGAGGAGAGTGGATCGGCGGCCATGGCGAGCATCACTCACGACCGGCCGGGAGATCCGGACCGCACGGCCCGGATTCCCGATCATTGACAGCTCGACTGCGTTCGGGGACGTTCACGCCGCTCAGGTTCTGCCGCGTCGCGACTTCGGCGCGGGAGCTAAGAGGGAATCCGGTGCCCTTCGGGAATGCCGGAGCTGTCCCGCAACTGTAGGCGGCGAGCCGCCCTGCCGACGACGTCACTGGCGCATCCGCGCCGGGAAGACAGGCAGGATGGCGACGACCCGCGAGCCAGGAGACCTGCCTGAGCGCATCTGTGTTCCGCGGCCGGGGGATGCCGCAGGAGCGCGCGCCGCACGTCTGCGACCCAAGGGGTCCGGCGCGGCCGTCGTTCCCGTTCCCTCGTCCGCATGAAGGTCGGGAATTGCCTTGGGGACGACACGACACCTGGAAGATCGCCCCGCGGCCGGGTCGGGGACGGCCATTCTCCTGGTCGCACGATCGGCATTCGCCGCGGCGCCGCATGCCGAGATGGAGCGGATCGCGGCGATGGCTGCGTCGCATGCGGGCGTCGCTATCGCATCGTCCTGCTACTCGGAGCAGGGCAATCCGTCGCTGCGCGAAGCGCTGCTCGCGCTCCGCGGGATGGCGGTTTCCGCAATCCTGATCGTGCCCCTGCACATCCCGGTCGAGCCCGGCTTTCGCAGCCGCCTGATGCGATCGGTGAAGCGCTGGCAGGCCGAGAGGCCGGAAAGCTGGCCGCCGATCCGCATCGCTTCGGACCTGTCGCGCAACCCGCATTTCGCCGCCCTCCTTGCCGGGCAGCTCGCGGCGGCCGCCGGGCAACCCGTCGTCGCCCCGGATGAGCGCGCCGCCCGCGAAGCATCGCTGGTCCCATCGCAGAAGCGCCGCGTGCTGGTCTGCGAGGGGCTGAGCTGCAGCAGCGCCGGCGCCGATGCGATCTGGGGGCATCTGCGCAACGTCCAGGAGCGCCGCGGGCTCCGGCAGGCCGGCGACGGCACGATGACCGCCAAGGCGACCTGCCTCGGCCCATGTGCGCTGGCGCCCGTGCTCCAGGTCTTTCCCGAGGGCACCTACTACGGCGGCGTCACCGAGGCCGCGATCGACCGGATCGCCGAGGAGCACCTGCTCGCTGGCCGTGTCGTCGAGGACTTCGCCTACCACCCCACCGGACGCAAGCAGCGACTGCGACAGCCGGCAGACCCCATCCCGAGTGATGGAGACGACCTGTGAGCCACATTTCCCGTACCGCGCTTCTCGCCATCGCGCTGGCGGTTCCTGTCC